>NZ_CAXTAZ010000025.1:0-19914 GCF_964242715.1 uncultured Enterovirga sp. | reverse complement strand
TCATTCCGGCAGGAGCTTCGCGGCGCGGATCACCGCCGCCCACTGGTCGACCTGCGCGCCGAGATGCGTCCGGAGCGCGGCCGGCGTGACCTGGCTCTCGGCGACCGGCTCGGCGCCGAGTTCGGCGAGCCGCTGCTTCACGGTCGGATCCCGGAGAGCCGCCCGCAACGCCTCGTTCACCCGCCCGATGATCGCGGGCGGCGTGCCCTTGGGCGCGTAGAGCCCATGCCAGACGCTCGCCTCGAAGCCCGGCAGACCGGCGTCGGCACAGGGCGGAAGGTCCGGCAGGGACGCCACGCGCGTCCTCGTCGTGACGCAATAGCCCCGGATCGTCCCGGCCTTGATCTGGTTGCCGGTATTCGAGACCTGATCGCACATGACGTCGACCTGTCCGCCCATCAGATCGGTGATGGCCGGCCCGGTGCCTTTATAGGCGACCTCGGTCAGCTTGGCGTCGATCGCGCCCATGAGGAGGAGCGCGCAGAGATGCGAGCCGGAGCCGCGCCCCGAATGGGCGAGGTTCACTCGGTCGCGGTTCGCCTTCAGGTAGGTGACGAGTTCGGGGAGGCTCCGGGCCGGGTTCGCATTCTTCGCGACCATCGCCTGGGGCACGTCGACGACGAGGCCGATCGGCTCGAAATCGGTGATCGGGTCGTAGGACAGCCCTCGGTAGAGCGCGGGTGCGGTTGCGTGGCCGATATTGTGGAGGAAGAGCGTGTAGCCGTCGGGCGGGGAGCGGGCTGCCCGGGCCGCCCCCACCGTGCCCGCGGCCCCGCCGACATTCTCCACCACGATCTGCTGCTTCAGAGAGGCGCCCATCGCCTGACCGAGGAGGCGGGTGACGACGTCCGTCGGGCCGCCGGCCGTGTAGGGGACGATCACGGTGATCGGGCGCGCCGGATAGTCCTGCGCGGGCGCCGGTCCAGCGACACCGAGGGCGAGCCCGCACGCCAATAGCTCCCAGAGACGTCCTCGCAACCGGCCCTCCCCACGTTCTTTGGAACGACGCTATGCCGAAGCGGCACTTGAGCGGAAGCGAAATATGCTCAAGCTTATGTTGAAATAAGTCGGAGAGTGAGGGTCCGTGTCGATCCGTGATCTGAGGACCTTTCTCGCTATCTCCGAGGGCGGGTCCTTCGCGGCGGCGGCGCGCACCGTCCGGCGCACGCAATCGGCCGTGACGGTGCAGATGCACGCCCTCGAGGAGGAGGTCGGCGCGACGCTGTTCGACCGCTCCCGCCGCCCTCCCCTCCTGAACGAGGCCGGCCGGGCTCTCGTCCCTCGCGCCCGGGAGGCGGTCGAGGCCTATGATCGGCTGTTCGACCGGGCCGGCGACGCGACGGTCGAGGGGCACCTGCGGCTCGGGGCCGTGCCGAGCGTGGTCACCGGCGTCCTTCCGCGGGCCCTCGTCGCCATGCGGTCGCGCTACCCGGCGCTGCATGTGGAACTCGCCATGGGACCCTCGAAGGACCTCGTGGAACGGCTCGAACGCGGCCTTCTCGACGCCGTCATCGTGAGCGACCTCCTCGAAGGCGGGGCCGGCCTCGCCTGGTCGCCCTTCTGCCGCGAGCCCCTCGTCCTGATCGCCCCGCCGGACTCGCCGGCCCGCAAGGCCGAGGAGCTGATCGCGAGCTATCCCTTCATCCGCTACAACCGCCAGGCCTGGGTGGGCCAGCTGATCGACCGCCTGCTGAAGCGGCGCCGGCTCAAGCCCGCCGAGAGCATGACGCTGGATACGCTGGAAGCCGTGACCGCGATGGTTCATCACGGCCTCGGAGTCTCCGTCGTGCCGCTCCGGACGGGCGGCGCGCCACCGGCTCTGCCGGTCCGAACCGTGCCCTTTTCCGGCTCCGCGACGCACCGGGTTCTTGGCGTCGTCCATCCGCCGAGCCATCCGAAGGCGGGGCTGGCCGAGGTCCTAATCGCGGCCCTGAAGGAGGCCGAGGAATCCCACGACGAGCCGCTTGCGGGTCGGCGAAGGAAGGGGCGCGGGCCGCCCGCATCCAGTTCCAAGAAAACCGAAGCTTCAGTTTAGTCTTATTCGTTTTTTTCGAAGACCCGTCGCTGGTACAGTTCCCGCCCCGGCGTTGCCCAGCGGAAGCCACCTTCGAGATCCATGTCGACCTCTCCGAAACCCGACCTCTCGGTCTCGATCTGGCGCGGCGGCTCGGAGGGAACCTACCAGGATTTCGCGGTGCCAAGCCGCGACAACCAGACGGTGCTCGACGTCGTGACCTATGTGCAGCGTCACCTCGATCCGACCCTGTCCTACCGCTTCGCCTGCCGGGTCGGCATGTGCGGCTCCTGCGCCATGACCGTGAACGGGCGACCGCGCTGGACCTGCCGCACCCATGTCTCGCGGGTGGCGAAGGGCAACGCTCTCCGCATCGCGCCGCTCGCGAACCTGCCGGTCGTCAAGGATCTCGCGACCGACATGCAGCCCTTCTTCGAGAAGTGGCAGGAGGCGAAGGGTGTGTTCGAGCCCTCGAAAAGCCGCGACGACGCGATCGAGCCGATCCGGCCGACCACCCGCGAGCGGATCGCCGCCGATGCAGGCATCGAATGCATCAATTGCGGCATCTGCTACGCCGCCTGCGACACGGTGAAGTGGAACGAGGATTACCTCGGGCCCGCCGCGCTGAACCGCGCCTGGACGCTCGCGAACGACGTGCGCGACGCCGGCCAGCGCGAGCGGCTTCAGGCCGTCGCGACCGGCAGCGGCTGCCACGCCTGCCATTCGCACCAATCCTGCCATGACCATTGCCCGCAGACGCTGAACCCGACCGCCTCGATCGCGGGTCTGAAGCGGCTCACGGCGCAGGCCTGGCTGCGCGGCGAGATCGAGTCGTGAATGTCCGCCTCTATGTCTGGCAGCGCGGCACGGCGGCCCTCCTCGCGCCGCTCGTGCTCATCCACCTCGCCGTGATCTTCTACGCCACCCGGCAGGGTCTCACCGCAGCCGACATCCTCGGCCGCACCCGGGGCAGCCTCGCGTGGGGCCTCTATTACGGAGTGTTCGTCGCAGCGGCGGCAATCCATGCCGCGATCGGCCTCCGCAACATCCTGGTCGAATGGGCGTCGCTCCGAGACCGCTCCGCCGGCCTCCTGGCAAGCGGCTTCGGCGTCCTCCTCGCCGGGCTCGGTGCCCGGGCCGTCTACGCCGTGGTGTTCGCGTGAGCGCCCGCCCCATCGCCTATCGGCGCAATCTCCTCTGGTATGCCGCGATGGTGCACCGGCTCTCCGGGATCGGCCTCGCGGCCTTCCTGCCGGTGCATTTCCTCACCCTCGGCCTCACGCTCGAGGGCACGGCCCGGCTCGACGGCGTCCTCCGCTGGGGCGACATGCCGGCCGTGAAGCTCGCCGAAGCCGGCCTCGTCTTCCTCCTCGCCGTGCACCTTCTCGGTGGGCTGCGCGTGCTCTTCATCGAAAACTTCACCTGGCGCGGCAACCAGGCCAAGCTGGCCTCAGCGGCAGGCGGACTGGCGGCGCTTGTGGCGTTCGCGTTCCTGGTGCGGGTATTGTGATGGCGGGCCTGCACGTCTCCTCCCCCTCTGGGGAGGTGGCAGGCGCGCAGCGCCTGACGGAGGAGCCCCTGCCGGCCCGGAAAACTCCATGACCCTCGAACGCCTCTCAACCGACATCCTCATCCTGGGCTCCGGCGGCGCCGGTCTGTTCGCGGCCCTGCACGCCCACAAGGCTGCGCCCGATCTCGACATCACGCTCGCCACGAAGGGCCTGCTCGGGAAGTGCGGCTGCACCCGGATGGTTCAGGGCGGCTACAACGTCGCCCTGAACCCGGGCGACTCGATCGAGCGCCATTTCATGGACACGATCGAGGGCGGCAAATGGCTGCCGAACCAGGAGCTCGCCTGGACCCTCGTGACCCAGGCCGTGGTCCGGGTGCGGGAGCTCGAAAACGAGGTCGGCTGCTTCTTCGACCGCAACCCGGACGGGACGCTGCACGGAAAAGCCTTTGCCGGTCAGACCTTCGACCGGACCGTGCATAAGGGCGACCTGACCGGGATCGAGATCATTAACCGGCTGATGGAGCAGGTCTGGAAACGGCCGGGCGTGCGAAAGCTCGAGGAGCATCGCGCTCTGGCGCTGATCCCGGCGCGCGACGGCGTCTCGGTCTCGGGCGTCCTGATGATCGACGTTCGGACGGGCGGGCTCCGCTTCGTCCAGGCGAAGGCCGTGCTGATGGCCACGGGCGGCGGCCCGACCATGTACCGCTACCACACGCCGTCCGGCGACAAGAGCATGGACGGTCTCGCCATGGCGCTGCGCGCCGGCCTCCCGCTCCGCGACATGGAGATGGTCCAGTTCCACCCGACCGGGCTCCTCGCCGGGCCGGACACGCGCATGACTGGGACCGTCCTCGAGGAAGGCCTGCGCGGCTCGGGCGGCTACCTGCTCGACGGCGCGGGGCGCCGCTTCATGGCCGATTACGACCCGAAGCTGGAACGCGCGACGCGGGACGTCGTCTCGCGTTCGATCTATGCTGAGATGAAGGCCGGCCGCACGACGCCGAATGGCGGCGTCTACATTCAGATGAGCCATCTCGGCCCGAAACAGGTCGCGAAACAGTTCAAGGGCATGGTCGATCGCTGCCGCGATTGCGGCTTCGACCTCGCCGGCGGCCTCGTCGAGGTGGTGCCGACGGCGCATTACTTCATGGGTGGGGTCGAATGCCGGGTCGATACCTCGACCGAATGGCCGGGCCTCTTCGTCGCCGGCGAGGATGCGAGCGGCATGCACGGCGCGAACCGACTCGGCGGCAACGGCGTCGCGAACTCGACCGTGTTCGGCGGTATCGCGGGCGACACGATGCCCGGCTGGATCGCGGCCCATCCGGGCGAGCGCACGCCCGATGAGGCCGTGCTCGCGGCCGAGATCGCCCGGGCCGAACATCCGTTCGGGAAGCCGGCCGGCAACGTCCATGCGCTCCGCGAGCGGCTGATGGACCTGATGTGGGAGGAGGTCGGCGTCGTCCGCGGCGCGGCCGGGATCGCGCGCGGTCTCGACGGTCTCGACGCCATCGAGGCCGAGCTCCTGGAAACGGGCGTCGCCGATGGCAACCGTGCCTTCAACCTGACCTGGCACGACTGGCTGAACCTGCGCTCGCTCGTGGAAACGAGCCGGGTGATCGCGCTGGCGGCGCTCCGCCGCGAGAATTCGCGCGGCGCCCATTTCCGGTCGGACTTCCCGGAGCCGGGCGATCTCGACACCTCGACCTACACGGTGGCGCGGCAGGGTGCCGGCGGGCTCGCGATCACGGACGAGCCGGTGCAGTTCACGATCGTGCGGCCGGGGCAGTCGCTGCTCGACGTGCGAGAGGCGGCGGAGTGAGGCGAACGCGCTCCACCTCTCCCGTAGGGAGAGGTCGAGCGAGCGCGGCAGCGCTCGACCGGGTGAGGGGCGCGCCCTCTCCGGGATGGTCCGAACCCCTCACCCGGACGCCCGCTGCCGCGGGCTGCTCGACCTCTCCCTCCGGGAGAGGCAAGAGGCGTAGACCATGATCCCCCTCGCCTCTCTCCAGACGACGGCCGAGGCCCTGATGGCCAAGGCCGCCATCGAGATCCCCGACGATTACCTCGCCGGGCTCCGGCGCTGCGCCGATACCGAAAAGGGCGACCTTTCCGCCTTCGTGATCCAGGCGATGCTGGAGAATTACGAGGCCGCCAAGGAGGATCGCCGCGCGATGTGCGGCGATACGGGAGTGCCGCGCTGGTATGTGAAATACGGCAACGACGCCCGGGTCGAGGGCGGCCCGGTCGGGCTCGAAGCCGCGCTCCGGCGCGCGACGGCGAATGCCACGACGGGCGTGCCGCTCCGGCCGAACCGGGTTCATCCGCTCTGGCGCACCGACCACAACAACAATGTCGGCATCAACGCGCCCGAGATCGAATACGCCTTCCACCCGGAAGGGGACTGGGTCGATCTCACGACCGTGCACAAGGGCGGCCTGTTCGGCTCGGATTACCGGATGCTGTTTCCCGGTGACGGGATCGAGGGCATCCGGCGCTTCTTCCTCGACACGCTGATCGGCTTCGGCAAGCGCGGCCTCGCCTGTCAGCCGGCGATCGTCGGCGTGGGTCTCGGGGGCTCGAAGGACACCTGCATGGTGCTGGGCAAGCAAGCCTCCTGCCTGCGCGTCGTCGGCTCCCGCAACCCCGACCCGAAGATCGCCGCGATGGAAGAGGAGTTCCGGGACCTCGGCAATTCCATCGGCATGGGCGCGATGGGCTTCATGGGCTCGTCGATGGTCGTCGATTGCCACATCGAGGTCGGCTATTGCCACACGGGCGGCATGCCGATGAGCGTGCACATGTTCTGCCTCTCCTCGCGCCGCGCGACCGCCCGGGTCTTCGCCGACGGCCGGGCCGAGTTCCGCACCGACCCCGACTGGTTCACGGACTATTCGCGCCGCGACACGGTGGAATGGGGCGACGCGCTGATGCTGCAGGCTGCGGAGTGAGCGCTCTCCCGCCGTCATTGCGAGGAGCGGGAGCGACGAAGCAGCCCAGGAGCCGGCGCGCGCCCCCCTTGGGTTGCTTCGCTCCGCTCGCAATGACGGGGGGGACGCGATGAGCGAGCGGGCAGTTTTGAAGACGGTCGAGTTGCAGCTGCCGGCCTCGACCGAGGAACTCCGTAAGCTCGAAATCGGCACCATCGTCTACCTCAACGGCCGCCTCTTCACGGCGCGCGAAGGCGTCTACAAGCGGGCGATCGAGGACGGGCACGGCATGCCGGCCGCCAATGTCGATCTTGGCACCGCCAATTTCCACTGCTCGCCCGCGGCCGTGATCGAGCCGGACGGCCGGTTTAATGTCGGGGCCGTGACCGCCACGGCCTCGTTCCGCTTCGCGAAATGGCTTGACGGCTGGTTCGACCTGTCAGGCTGCAACATCATCATCGGCAAGGGCGGCATGACCTCGGAAATCTACCGAGACGTCTTCGTGCCGCATCACGCGATCTACCTGACGACGGTCGGTTACGGCACCGGCGCCCTCCTCGGCCGCGGCATCAAGGATGTACCCGGCGTCTATTGGAAGAATGAGCTCGGCCTCGCCCAGGCCGTCTGGGTGCTGGATGTCGAGCATTTCGGGCCGTTCATCGTCGAGAGCGACCTCGACGGCAATTCGCTCTTCGAACGCGAGAACGCGAAGATCGCGCCCGGCATCGCGAAGCTCTACGAAGGCACCCGGCCGGCGACGCTCCGCCGCTACGGCGAGACCGACGACAAGACGGACGAGGTGATTTGAGACTGGGACGGGCGCCGTGAGACGTCGACGCTCCACGTCTCCTCCCCCGCAGGGGGAGGGGGACCGCCCGAAGCGTGGTGGAGGCGGCTACGCCCTCTTCGGTTCGTGCGCGGATTCCCCCTCCACCAGGCTTCGCCTGGTCCCCCTCCCCCTGCGGGGGAGGAGACTCGTCGGCCGTATCCGGCTGCCACCATGCTGATCGCCGGACTCTCCCTAAAACTGCTCGCCGTGCTCTGGGCCGGCGCCTTCGTCGGCGCGCTCGCCGCCGGCGGGGCGGGCTTCGCCTTCGCGCTCGCGGCATCGTCGATCTGGCTGCATGCGCTCGACCCGCTCAGGACGACGATGCTGGTCGTTACCTGCGGGACGGTGCTGCATTTCGCGCTCGTCTGGCCGATGCGGCGCACGATCGAGGGTCCGCGGCTCGCGCCTTTCGCGATCGGCGGTCTCCTGGGTATCCCGGTCGGGGTCTGGGTGCTGACCGTTGCCGATGTCGGCGGCGTGAAGACGGCGCTCGGGCTCTTCCTGATCCTCTATGGCTCCTACGCGCTGCTCGCCCCGCGCCTTCCGGTGATCTCGGTCGGAGGCCGGGGGGCGGACGCGGCGATCGGCTTCGTGGGTGGCGTCCTCGGCGGGATCGGCGGGTTCTCCGGCGTCATCCCGACCATCTGGACCCAGCTCCGCGGCTGGACGAAGGAGCGCGCGCGGGGCGTCTACCAGCCCTTCATTCTCATGGCGCACCTGGCCACCTTCCTCGTCCTCGGAGCCGTGAGCCTCGACGGGGCGGGACTTGTCATGGTTCTGGCCGTCCTGCCGCCGCTCGCGGCCGGCACCTGGATCGGCTGGCGCATCTACGGGCGGCTCGACGACCGGGCTTTCCGGCGCTGGCTCGCGGTCCTGCTGCTCCTGTCCGGCGCCACCCTGGTGATCTGATGTCGAGACGGGTGGTCAGGTCCCGACCCGCATCGGCGCCTGCAGCTTGCGAAGTGCGGCCAGGACCGACAGCGCCGTGATCCGTCCGGTTTTCGGATTCTCGGATGGAATGTTCTCGATCCGCATCGAGAGGCGGGCCGAATCCGCGTCCACCTCGATCTCGTGGCAGTTCCGGGTGACGCCCGGATCGGCCCAGATGTCGATACTGGTCCGGTCCGGCCCGATCCCGGCGAGCGAGAGGGCGGCCGCGACGTTGACGTTCGCCGGGAAGCCCGCGGCGGCTTCGCGGGCGGTGCCGGAGAAGACGAGCTTCGGCTCCGTCAGGCCCTCGACGGAGATGCCGTGGCGCTCGAGATGCGGCGCACCCATGAGCCCCGTCGGCGGCTTGCGGGTCGTCATGCGGACGGAGTGGATGATGCCCTCGGCCGCGGCCGTCACGGCATCGAGCCCGATCAGGGCGCCGGTCGGCACGATGATCTGACCGCCATGCTGGCGGGCGAGGTCGACGAGGTCGGGCCGGGGCAGGAGCGCGCCGCAGCTCAGCACCATCACGCGGCGCCCCGCCTCGAGCATCGGGCGGCAGATCTCTTCGAGGATCGCGGCGGGCGCGCATTCGACGGCGAGATCCGCGTGGTCCGGAAAGGTCGCGAGAGGCACGACCGGGCAGGTGATACCCTCTGCCGCGAGCCAAGCCTCCGCCTTGGCGGCGTCGCGCGCGGCGACACAGGCGAGGTCGAGTCCGGGCAGGTCTCCCCGTGCCAGCCGCTGGGCAAGCGTGCGCCCGATCGCGCCGAGGCCGGCTATCCCTACTCGCGTGCTTGGCATAAGCGATCCTGATCCCCGAAAGCAGCCGACCCATGAACGGGCGGCGGCTCGCCTGTACGGGACAATGCATGAGGCAACAATGATCGCTCGCTGGTTCGCAACCCTCGCCCTGACGCTTGCCGGCCTCGCCGGCGCGACGGCCCAGGATTGGCCGACCCGGCCGATCACGATGGTCATCCCCTTCGCGGCCGGCGGCCCGACGGACGTGCTCGGCCGGATCATGGCGGAGCGGATGAGCCAGATCCTCGGCCAGCAGGTGATCGTCGAGAATGTCGGCGGGGCCGGCGGCATGACCGGCGCCCAGCGCGTCGCGACCGGCGCTCCGGACGGGTCGAGCTTCGTGCTCGGCACGGTCGGCACGCATGCCGTGAACCAGACGCTCTACAAGCGGCCGCTCTACGACGCCGCGAACGACTTCAAGCCGGTCGCGCTGATCGCAGAGGTCCCGCTGATCCTGATCACCCGCAAGGATCTCGGGCCGAACAACCTCCAGGAGTTCATCACCCAGATCAAGGCGAAGCAGAAGGACATGAACTTCGCCTCGGCCGGAAACGGCTCGGCCGTCCACCTCGGCTGCCTTCTTCTCAACGCCGCGCTCGGCACGAGCGTGCAGCACGTGCCCTATCGCGGCTCGGCCCCGGCCATGACCGACCTCCAGAGCGGCCGCGTCGACTTCATGTGCGAGATCGTCTCGACCGCCCTGCCCCAGATCGAGGGCGGAACCGTGAAGGCGCTCGCGACGCTGACCAAGACCCGCTCGCCCGTGCTGAAGGATCTGCCGACCGCCGACGAGCAGGGCATGAAGGATTTCGAGGCCTATACCTGGAACGCCTTCTTCCTGCCGAAGGCGACGCCCGACGCGATCGCGAAGAAGCTGCGAGACGCGACGATCGAAGCGATGAACTCGCCGGCCGTGAAGCAGCGCCTCGAGCAGCTCGGCGCGACGCTCGTCGCGCCCGAGCGCACGACTCCCGATTACCTCGCGGGCTTCGTGCGGAGCGAGATCACGAAATGGGCCGCACCGATCAAGGCGAGCGGCGTCACGATCGAGTAGCGACGGCATTTTCCGGGGCTCGCCTTCGCAGCGAGCTCTGAACGCCTCCCGTCATTGCGAGCGTAGCGAAGCAACCCAGGGGGTGCGCACTGGCTCCTGGGTTGCTTCGTCGCTTGCGCTCCTCGCAATGACGGTTTGGCTCACGCCACCCCGTCATGGGCGAAGGCCCAGTAGAGCTCGCGCGCCTTCCGGCCGACCGGGCCCGGCTGCAGGTCGCGGTCCTCGATCCGGACAACCGGCATCGTCTTCGGGTAGTTGCCCGAGATGAACACCTCGTCGGCGCCGTGGACATCCTCGAAGGTCAGCGAGGCCTCGACGACCTCCTGACCGCTCTCGCGCAGGAGCCCGATCATGCGCTGGCGCGTGATGCCGTTCAGGAAGGTGCCGTTCGGGATCGGGGTCATGACCACGCCGTCCCGGACCATGAACACGTTCGAGGAGGCGGTCTCGGCGACGTTGCCGACCATGTCGAGCATGAGCGCGTTGTCGAAGCCGCGCGCTCGGGCGTCGCGCAGAGCGCGAGCGCTGTTCGGATAGAGGCAGCCGGCCTTGGCGTCTGTCGGGGCCGTCTCCAGGCTCGGCCGCCGGTATTTCGAGAGCGTAACGCTGATCCCGGCCGTCGGCGGCGGCAGCGGCGCGGCATAGAGGCAGAGGCAGAAGCGGGTCGAATTCGGGTCCGGCATGATCGCGCTCGGGCCGTCACCCTCCGCCCAGTACATCGGCCGGACATAGAGTTGGGCATCCGGCCCGAATTTCCTCGCGCCCTCCCGCGTGAGTTCGACGATTTCGCCCGCCTCCATCGTGGGGTCGAGCCCGATCGCCCGGGCGGAGCGGTTCACGCGGGCGGCGTGCAAAGCCATGTCCGGCATCACGCCTTCGAAATGGCGCGCCCCGTCGAAGACGGAGGAGGCCTGCCAGAAGGAATGGGAGCGCGGCCCGGTCAGGCCGGGATTGCCGTCGATCCAGAGTCCGTCGACGAAAGTCCAGGTTTCGGAATGAGCTGCCAAGGGATCCTCCCGCCGCGTCGCGTCGCTGGCGCCAGGAACGCGCGGAGGTCGGTCAGGTCAATGCGGAAGGCCTGCCGGAATCCATGACACTTCGCGATGGCTGCTAGGCACCGCGCGTGATGAATGCGAGACGCCGCTCAGGGGCGGGTGTCCTGCCCGGCGCGTAGGCGCACGTAGCTGCGGACCGGCCCGTAGGCGGTGTCCGTGCGGGTATCGACCGCCACTCGGCCGCTCGACCGGAAGCCCGGCACGTCGTCGCGCCCGACGCGCCGGCTGGTCGCGACATAGTCTGACCGCGCCCGCCCCGAGATCCTGATGCAGGTCGACGTGCCGGGCACCTCGACGAAGCCCGGGCCACGCCCCGGACAGGCCCGCGCCGGTTCGGCTCGAACGCGCTCGGCGGCGAAGGCCGGCGTCGCCGCGAGAACGGCGAGGATGAGGGCGGAGCGAAGCACGGCGAAAGCCTAGCCCAGGCGCGGGCCGACGTCATCTGCGGATGCGCAAAACGGGATGACCTGCTTCGTGGAGATCAGGCCGCCATTCCGTGACGAATCCATCCGAGGAGACGCTCCACCCTGCGAGCTCCCTCGACGGTGTCGATCTCGTCCCAAGGTCGTTGGCCCGCAAGTGGGTCCGTCTCACGTCGAAGCCAGCGAGCAGCTTTGTCCTCGCAGTCGAACGCCTCTACGGCCGCGGCGGTGACCGCGAGTTCGCGGCCGAGACGATCCTCGAGCTCCGGCGAGAGGTCGTCGGCCATGCCTATTTCCCCAGCGCGTCGAGGATGCGGGCCCAGCTCCGCGCTCCCCTGTGGAAGCTCGACAGGTCGTATTTCTCGTTCGGCGAATGGATGCGATCGTCGTCGAGGCCGAAGCCGACCAGCAAGGTGTCGATGCCGAGCGTGTTCTTGAAGTCGGTCACGATCGGGATCGAGCCGCCGGCCCCGATCAGGACAGGCTCCCGGCCCCATTCGGCGGCGAGAGCGGCGCGGGCCTTGCCGAGCGCCGGCATGTCGTAGGGCAGCTGGATCGCCTTCGAGGTGCCGAAGCGGGTGATCTCGACCGAGCAATCGGCCGGGATGCGGGCCTGCACGAAGGCCTCGAAGGCGGCCGCGATCGCCTCCGGGTCCTGGTTCCCGACCAGCCGGAACGAGATCTTGCAGGAGGCCTCGCCGGCGATGACCGTCTTCGACCCCTCGCCCGTATAGCCGCCGATGATGCCGTTCACGTCGCAGGTCGGGCGCGACTGGATCTGCTCGATCAGGGTGCGGTCAGTCTCGCCGGCCGGCACGCCGAGGCCGATCGCGCCCAGGAAGTCCTGCGGCGTGAGGTTCAGCGCCTGCCATTGCGCCAGGATCTCCGGCGGCGTTTCGGGGACGCCGTCGTAGAAGCCCGGAATGGTAATGCGGCCACTCTCATCATGGAGGTCGGCGATGATGCGGGCGAGGACCCGGATCGGGTTGCGGGCGGCACCGCCGAAGGAACCCGAATGCAGGTCGCGATCGGCGGCCCGCACCTTCAGCTCGCGGTAGACGAGGCCGCGGAGCGAGGTCGTGATCGACGGAGTCGTTCGGTCCCACATGCCGGTGTCGCAGACCAGCACGTAATCGGCCTTGAGCTCGTCCTTGTTCGCCTCCAGCCATTCCGGGAGACCCTTGGAGCCGTTCTCCTCCGCCCCCTCGATCAGGACGGTGACGCCGACCGGCAGGCCGCCCTGGGTCGCCTTCCAGGCCCGGCAGGCCTCCAGGAAAGTCATGACTTGGCCCTTGTCGTCGCAGGCGCCGCGAGCCCGGATCACCTTGCGGTCACCGTCCAGGGTCGCGAGCGTCGGCTCGAAGGGCGGCACCTCCCAGAGGTCGAGCGGGTCGACTGGCTGGACGTCGTAATGGCCGTAGAACAGAACGTGGGGAGCGCCGGGCTTGGGCAGGTGGCCGACGACGACCGGGTGGAACGAGGTCTCCCGGACCGAGGCCTCGAAACCGAGTGCCTCAAGGTCGCCCCGGACCCATTCTGCCGCGCGCCGGCAGTCGCCGGCAAAGGCTGGGTCGGTCGAGATCGAAGGGATCCGCAGCCAGTCGAACAGACGCTCGACCGAGTTGTCGATATCCGTGTCGATATCGCCCAGAACCCTGTCGATCATGTCGTGTCCCCCAAAATCAGGAGGACACGTCTAGCGGCTGCGGGAGCCCTGGCAACCCGCGTCGCGGCAGCCGCTCAACGGCCGACGGCTTCAGGCGGCTTCCGGGAGGGGTCGGTCGTGGTGCCCGGCTCGGTGCCGCTCGACTTCGAGCGGGGGTCGTTTGCAGGACGGTCGTAGGGCGTCCGGTCTTCAGGCCTGACGATGGCGGCGGTGTTCGGCGGATATTCGTAACGCTTCCCGCCGTCCGCGGGCGTGGACTGCGTCGGCGACGCACTCGACTGCGCCAACGCTCCACCCGTCAGGGCCAGTGACAAAGCAGCGGCAATTACGAAGGATCTCATGGCATGCGCCTCGCGCCGAATGGCTGCGAAGGGAACTCAGGCTGCCGGGGGCGGGTTCCGCCCGACGGCCACGTCCTATCATCCCGGCGCAGGTGGACGGGTCAGCGCCGGCTGGAGACCCCGCCCAGCGTGTTGCGGATGATACGGCCCGCCTCGCGCGCGATCTGCGTCGAAGCCGACCGCGCGAAGGATTGCGCGGCGGACCGGATCACCATCTCGGTCATCGACATCTTGGCGCGGCCGCCCGATGTCGGCGCGCCGCCGCCCAGCACGGCGCCGATCTGCCCGAGGATGCCTCCCAGCCCGCCCGATTCCGCCGTGCCCTGGGCCGTCTCGGCCGGCATGTCCTTACGCTTCGCCAGCATCTCGTAGGCGCTCTCGCGGTCGAGCGTCTCGTCGTACTTGCCGCGCAACGGGCTCGCGGCCACCACCTCGCGCCGTTCCGCTTCGGTCAGGGGCCCGACGCGGGCCGTCGGGGGTGCTATCAAGGTGCGCTCCACCACCGAAGGCACGCCGCCCGGTTCCAGCATCGAGACCAGCGCCTCGCCGACCGCGAGCTGGAGAATGGCCTCGTCGGTCTTGAAGTCGGGATTCTGCCGGAAGGTCTCGGCCGCGGCCCGCACGGCCTTTTGGTCGCGCGGCGTGAAGGCGCGAAGCGCGTGCTGGATTTTGTTGCCGAGCTGGCCCAGCACCGCTTCCGGCACGTCGAGCGGGTTCTGGGTCACGAAATAGACGCCGACGCCTTTCGAGCGGATCAGGCGGACGACCTGCTGCACGGCATCGAGCAGCGGCTTCGGCGCGTCGTTGAACAGGAGATGCGCCTCGTCGAAGAAGAAGACGAGTTTTGGCTTGTCGAGGTCGCCGACCTCGGGCAGCATTTCGAACAGCTCGGACAGCATCCAGACGAGGAACGAGGCGTAGAGCCGCGGCCTCGTCATCAGCTTGTCGGCAGCCAGGATGTTCACCACGCCGCGACCATCACGGTCGGTGCGGATGAAATCCGTGATCTCGAGCGCGGGCTCGCCGAGGAACTTGTCGGCGCCCTGGTTCTCGAGGGTCAGGAGTTGGCGCTGGATGGCGCCGATCGAAGCCTTGGCGAGGTTGCCGTATTTCTTCTGCACCTCGTCAGCGTGGTCGGACACGAAGGTGAGAAGGGCGCGCAGGTCCTTCAGGTCGACGACCGGGAGATTGTTGTCGTCCGCCATCCGGAAGGCGATGTTGAGCACACCCTCCTGCGTGTCGTTCAGCTCGAGCAGCCGGGAGAGGAGGAGCGGGCCCATCTCGGTGACGGTCGCCCGGATCGGATGCCCCTGCTCGCCGAAGATGTCCCAGAACACGACCGGAAACCGATCCGGCTGGTAGGCGATCCCGATCTCCTCCGCCCGCTTGACGAAGGCCTCCTTCGACTGGCCCGGCGCCGCGATCCCGGACAGGTCGCCCTTGATGTCGGCCGCGAAGACCGACACTCCGGCATTCGACAGGCCCTCGGCCATCACCTGCAGCGACACCGTCTTGCCGGTCCCCGTCGCCCCGGCGACCAAGCCGTGCCGGTTCGCGAGCTTGAGGGTGAGATATTCGGGCTTGGTGCTCTTGCCGATCATGATGCGGCCGTCACCGAGCGCCGGCTGGGGACGGACCGCCTCGGCGGCCGGTGCGGGGGCCGGCTGGCTCGCGGAAGCCTCGCCGGGCCGCTCGCCCCACGGCCCGGAGCCCGGCTTCAGCTTGATCCGGGGCGCGATGCCGCCGCCGCTCTTGCCATCGCCCGCCATCGATCAGCCTCGTGATTTGCAGCCTTGCGGCCGCTGTCATACGCAATCGCCCGCGGGGCTGCTACACGCGCATCCCGAGCCGGCCAAGGAGCGACCCTGATGGAAGAGCTGATCTCCCGCATCACCAATGCGACCGGTCTTGATGCCGTGATCGTCGAGAAGGCGGTCGGGATGATCCTCGCCTTCCTCAGCAAGGAGGGTCCGGCCGAAGAGGTGGGCAAGCTGCTGGAGGCGATCCCAGGCGCGCAGCAGGCGGTCGCGAATGCCGGCGACGGCGGCCCCGGCGAGAGCGGAGGCGGCATGATGGGCACGGGCGGCGGCGTGATGGCACTGGGCCAGAAGCTGATGGCAGCCGGCGTCCCGATGTCCGACATGCAGCCGCTCGGCCGCGAGCTCTTCGCATTCGGCCGCGAGAAGGCCGGCGAGGACGTGATGGGGCCGATCGTGGGCTCGGTCCCGGGGTTGAGCCAGTTCGTGTGACGGCCTGATCGCCTCTCCCCGTCTTCGGGGCGAGGTATTCACAGGCGCATTCAGCGCCCGCTAACCCGCCCCTGCTAGCCCTGGCCCTCACCGGCCATGCGCATCCTCCTCGCCAATACCGGCCACCCCTCCGTCATCAAGGGCGGGGCCGAGGCGGCCGTGCTCGATCTGGCGCATGCGCTCGTCGCCCGGGGGCACAGAGTGGCCCTCGTCGTGCATCACGGCGGCAGCGAGGTCGAGGAGAGCCTAGACGGCGGCGTCCGGGTCTACGGGCTGCCGAACCGCAACCTCTATTTCGGCTTCGATGGCGCGAAGCAGCGGCCGGCCCCCCTCCGGCTCGCGTGGCATGCGCTCGACGGCGCGAACCCGTTCATGGCGAAGGCCTTCGGCCGCATCCTCGACCGCGAACGCCCGGACGTCGTGAACACCCACGTCCTCGTCGGCCTGTCCCAGCTCAGCTGGCGCGAATCGGCCCGGCGCGGCATCCCGATCGTCCATTACCTGCACGAATACGGCACGATGTGCCCGCGCGGCTCGGCCTTCCGCGACGGGCATATTTGCGCCACGCCCTGCATGTCGTGCGGCCTGCTGACGGCGCCCCGCAAGCGTCTGTCGCGGCTGGTCGACACCGTGGTCGGGGTGAGCCGCTTCACGCTCGAACGCCACCTCGCCTGGGGCTTCTTCCCAAGAGCTCGGCGCGAGGTCCTGCCGAATGTCTTCACCGGCCTCCGCTTCCGGCCGCGGCCCCCGGGCGAGACCGGCGTGCTGCGGATCGGCTACTTCGGCAGACTGATCCCAGACAAGGGCGCCCATCTCCTGGTCGAGGCCGTGAAGCGGCTGCCGCCTGGCGGCTGGTGCCTCGACATCGCCGGCACGGGCGACCCGGCCTATGTCGAGGCGCTGAAGGCCGCTGCCCCGCCCGGCGTGCGCTTCCTCGGCTGGACGGCGGCGGACGCGTTCTTCCCGACGGTCGACATCTCGGTCGTGCCCTCGATCTGGCCCGACCCGCAGCCCCGCGTCACCTTCGAATCCTTCATGCACGGCGTGCCGGTCGTCGGCTCGCGCGCCGGCGGCATCCCGGAGGAGATCGACGAAGACGAGACGGGATGGCTGTTCGACGCCGGCTCCGCTGACGACCTGGCCCGCATCCTCGCGCTGCGACTCGCCGACCGCGCCGACCTCCATCTCGACCCCGAGACATTTCGCGCCCGATTGTCGCGCCTCGATCCGGATCTCGTCGTGCAGCAATACGAAACCATCTATTCCGAGGCGATCGCACGCCGTGCGGGAGAGTCGTCGGCCGTACCCGCCAGAGCGCTCGGACCAGAGATCGGGACCTCTCCCTGAGGCGCGAGTGCAGGACGCCTTTGAATCGGCGCGTCGCGCCCCTATAAGCCCACCCTTCGGCCCCGGACGACGCGTCGGCGCGATGCTGCGCGGGCGACCCCTTTCATGGAGTTTCTGTTGATCACCCCCGCCTTCGCCCAGGCTGCCTCCGGAATGCCGACGACCGAGACGCTCGTCCAGTTCGTGCCCTTCGTCCTCATCTTCGTCATCATGTGGTTCCTAATCATCCGGCCGCAGCAGCGCCGGGCGCGCGAGCACCAGGACATGATCAAGGCAGTGCGCCGCGGCGACATGGTCGTGACATCGGGCGGGATCGTCGGCCGCGTCACGAAGGTGACCGAGGACCCGGAGATCGAGGTCGAGATCGCCGACGGCGTGCGGGTGAAACTCATGCGCGGGATGATTTCGGAGGTTCGCAGCAAGGGCGAGCCGGTCAAGACCTGACGCACGGGACCGACATCCCGCAACGCGCGAAGACCATCCATGCTGCGCTTTTCCCGAACCAAGATCATCCTGACCCTCGGCATCCTGCTCGTCGGGCTGCTGCTCGGCGTCCCGAGCCTGTTCAACAAGGACGAGCGCAAGGCCTTCATGGACGGCGTGCCGTCCTGGATCCCGAGCTGGATCATTCCGCAACGAGCCATGGTGCTCGGTCTCGACCTTCAGGGCGGCTCGCACCTGCTGCTCGAGGTCGACCGTGCCGATCTGGTGCGAAGCCTGGCCATCCAGCTCCGCGACGATGTCCGCAGGACGCTCCGCGAGGGGAATGTTGCGTTCGAGGGCGGCATCCAGACCACGCAGCGCGGCGTGCAGGTGCGCGTGCCCGACGCCGCAGGCCGCAGCCGGATCATGCCGAAGCTGCGTGAGCTGTCGCAGCCGATCAACAACACGATCCTCGGGCCGACCGGCGCCCGGACGCTCGACATCGTCGAGACCCCGGAAGGCCTCATCCAGATGAGCTTCTCGGAAGCCGGGCTGGCCGAGCGGATCCGGCGCGCCGTGGACCAGTCGATCGAGGTGGTGCGAAAGCGCATCGATCCGACTGGGACAGTCGAGCCATCGATTCAGCGGCAAGGGCTGGATCGTGTCCTCGTCCAGATCCCGGGGCTCCAGGATACGTCCACGGTCGCGAAGAACCTCAATCCGGCCAAGCTCGAGTTCCGGCTCCTGGGCGACGCCGGATCGACGGATACGGAACTCCTGCCGTCCCGCGATTCCGGCGGACAGCGCGTGCCGGTCGAGCGCAGGATCATCGTGGCCGGTTCGGAGCTGACCGACGCGCAGCCCGGCTTCGATTCCCGGACGAACGAGCCGATCGTGAACTTCCGGTTCACCCTCAAAGGCGCCCAGGCCTTCGCGGAGGCGACGACGCAGAATGTCGGGCGGCCGCTCGCGATCGTGCTCGACAACGAGGTCATATCGGCCCCCCGGATCATCCAGCCGATCACGGGCGGATCAGGACAGATCTCGGGCCGGTTCTCGGTCCAGGATGTGAACAACCTCTCCGTCCAGCTGCGCTCCGGCGCCTTGCCGGCCAAGCTGACGATCGTCGAGCAGCGAACGGTCGGGCCGGGCCTCGGCAAGGATTCGATCGATGCCGGCGTCAAGGCGACGATCTACGCGGCGCTCTTCGTCGTGGCTTACATGTTCGCGACCTACGGCGTGTTCGGCTTCATCGCGAACTTCGCCCTCGCCGTTCATGTCGGTCTGATCCTCGGCCTGATGTCCCTGCTCGAGGCCACGATGACCCTGCCGGGTATCGCCGGGATCGTGCTGACGATCGGGACGGCGGTGGATTCGAACGTGCTGATCTACGAGCGCATCCGCGAGGAGGCGAAGGCCGGGCGGTCCGTCGTCTCCGCGATCCAGGCCGGGTTCGACCGGGCCTTCGCGACGATCATCGACTCGAATTCGACCATGGCCATCGCGGCGGTCATCCTGTTCTTCATGGGATCGGGGCCGGTGCGCGGCTTCGCGGTCGTGTTCATCCTGGGGATCCTGACGACGGTTATCACGGCCGTGACCCTGACCCGCATGATGATCGCTCTCTGGTACAATTGGGCCCGTCCCAAGACGATCCCGTTCTGAGGGCCTGACCGTGATCCTCCAGCGCCTCTATCCGCTACGCCTGTGGCCCGACGAGAGCCATTTCGACTTCATGCGGCTTCGCCACGTGTCGTTCCCGCTCTCGGCTGCGATCTCCGTCGCGATCGTCGCCATCTTCCTGATCTTTGGCCTGAATTACGGCGTCGACTTCAAGGGCGGGACCCTGATCGAGATGGTCCCAAAGGCCTCCTCGGAACGCACGCCCGTCGGCGGGCTCCGCGAGAAGGCGAACGGCTTCGGCTACGGCGAGGTCGAGGTCCAGGAATTCGGCACCAATGGCGGCGTCTCGATGCGCTTCCCGATCCAGCCCGGGGGCGAGGCCGCACAGGGCGTGGTCATCGAGAAAGCCCGGTCCGAATTCGGTCAGGTCTACAATTTCGAGCGGGTCGAGACGGTCGGACCGCGCGTCTCGGGCGAGCTCGTCCAGTCGGGCACGATCGGCGTCATCTTGTCCGTGCTCGCGGTTCTGGCCTATCTCTGGTTCCGGTTCGAGCGGGAACTCGCGATCGCGGCGATCGTCGGCACGCTCCACGACATCGTGCTCACGATCGGATTCTACGTGATCACCCGGCACGAGTTCAACATGACCTCGATCGCCGCGATCCTGACGATCGTCGGCTATTCGCTGAACGAGACGGTCGTCGTGTTCGACCG
>NZ_CAXTAZ010000024.1:0-72335 GCF_964242715.1 uncultured Enterovirga sp. | reverse complement strand
AAGTCGACGCCGCGCAGGAAGCCGAGGAAGAGCGGCGGGTCGCCGAGGGGGGTCAGCGAGCCGCCGATATTCGAGACGAGGAAGATGAAGAAGACCACGACATGCACGTTGTGACGCCGCTCGTCGTTGGCCCGAATCAAGGGCCGGATCAGCACCATCGACGCGCCCGTCGTGCCGATGAGGCTCGCCAGCACGGTCCCGAACAGGAGGAAGCCGGTATTCAGCATCGGCGAGCCGTGAAGGTTTCCCTGGACCACGATCCCGCCCGCGATGGTGTAGAGCGCGAACAGGAGCAGCACGAAGGGCATGTATTCGAGGAGCGTCACATGCAGGGCCGCCTCGAAGGCCGCACCCGGCCCGCTCACGATCGCCAGCGGCACGAGGACGGCGAGCGCCCAGAACGCCGCGATCGCCCCCATCCAGCGTTCCCAATGGTGGGACGCGACCTGCGGCAGGATCGCGATCGACAGGAGAATACCGACGAAGGGCAGCGCCCAGGCGAGCCCGAGCGAGGCGCCGTCGAGGCCGGCCGCGAGCACAGGCGAGGGCGCGACCGCGAGAAAAACGGCGAGCGCGGTCCTTGCGCGATGGATCATGGGAGCTCCGGCAGCCTGTTTGGCGCCGGAGGGCTACGTGACAAGCAGGGCTGCTTCAACTCGCAGTGCGCATTCGACGAGGGCTTTGTCGCGCAAGCCGGGTGGCGCCCGGCCTCGGGCTCGCTATGTTCGCCCCAATCATAAGGGAGGACAATGTGAACCAGATCGACCTGAACGGGCATGTCGCCGTGGTCACCGGCGGCGCGCAGGGCATCGGCCGGGCGATCGTCGAGCGTTTCGCGGCGAGCGGCGCCACGGTCGAGATCTGGGACCTCGACGGCGAACTCGCGAGGGAGACGGCGGCCTCGGTCGGATCCACCGTCTCCGGCCGCGAAGTCGACGTCACCGATGCCGAGGGCGTGATGCAGGCGGCACGCGAGGCCGAAGCCGCCCACGGCCCGATCGACATCCTGGTGAGCTGCGCGGGCATCGCGGGTCCGAACACGCAGACCTGGAATTATCCGCTCGCCGACTGGCAGCGGATCATGAAGATCAACGTCGACGGCACCTTCCATTGCTGCCGGGCCGTGATCCCGTCGATGATCACGCAGGGCTACGGCCGCATCGTCACGATCGCGTCGGTGGCCGGGAAGGAGGGCAACCCGAACGCCTCGGCCTATTCCGCTTCAAAGGCGGCGGTCATCTCGCTCACGAAATCTCTCGGCAAGGAACTCGCCGGCCACGACATCGCCGTGAACACGGTCACGCCCGCGGCCGCCCGCACCCGGATCTTCGACCAGATGACGCCGGAGCATGTCGAGTTCATGTTGTCGAAGATCCCGCGGGGCCGGTTCGTGGAAACGCGCGAGGTCGCCGCGATGGTGGCCTGGCTCTGCTCGTCCGAGAATTCCTTCACGACGGGCGCCGCTTTCGATCTCTCGGGCGGCCGGGCGACATACTGACCGAAGGCCAACGCGACCCAGGGCGTGAAATGCTGTCCGGAGATGCCTATCTTGCGTGGGGCTAGCCCGGAGGGGTTATCATGACGACGACGCGCCTCGTCCTCCTTGCCGGTATGGCCGCGCTACTGGCGGCAGCCGTGCCGACGGTCGCTTCGTCCCAGGGCTATCCTGCCCGCCCGATCACCCTCGTCGTGCCGTTCCCGCCGGGTGGCAGCACGAGCGTGGTGGCCCGGACGGTGGCCGAGACGATGGGGCAGCTTCTCGGCCAGCAAGTCATCGTGGACAACCGGCCGGGCGCGGGCGGCACCATCGCGGCCAAGGGTTTTACGCGCGCGGCGCCGGACGGCTACACGCTGCTGCTCGGCTATTCCGGCACGATCGCGATCGGACCGAGCCTCTACGCCAATGCCGGGTTCGACCCGCGCAAGGATTTCGCTCCGATCGGCCTCATCGGCTCGGCGCCGGCCATCCTCGCCGTCCATCCGAGCCTCGGGGTCAAATCCGTGGCGGAGCTGATCGCCCGGGCGAAGGAGAAGCCCGGCAGCATCAATTTCGGTTCGGCGGGCATCGGGACCGTGACCCATATCGCGGGCGAACTCTTCACCGCGATGGCCGGCATCAAGCTCATCCACGTCCCCTATCGCGGCTCAGGCCCTGTCCTGAACGATCTCGTGGGCGGCCATATCCCGATGTCGTTCACGCCGATTCCGGCCGTGCACGGCCAGGTCGAGGCCGGCACCCTCCAGGCTCTCGCGATCACGAGCCGGACGCGCTCGGCCCTGATGCCGGAGGTGCCGACGCTCGCCGAAACGCTGCCGGGCTATGAGGCCGTGCTGCATTATGGCCTTCTCGCTCCGCCCGGAACGCCGAAGCCCATCATCGAAAAGCTGAACAAGGCGCTCCGCGATGCGATCGCGACGCCGGAGGTGGGGAAGCGTCTCGCCTTTGACGGCGCCGAGCCGCTCCCGAGCTCTCCCGAGGAATATGCGGCCGACATCGACCGGGACGAGACGAAATGGTCGAGGGTCCTGCGCGAGGCCGGGATCAAGCTGACCGAGTGAGACGATCTCCTACACGCCGACGGAGCCCGGACCTGCACTGGAAGTCGGGCCTCGGCAGGCGTATCTTGTGGCATGGTCGATCCTGAAAACATGATCCTGGTCCTCTTGCGCGAGCTGCGTGCCGAGATCCCCGAGGCGCGTGAGGAAGCTCGCGCGACCGAAGTTCGGGTGACGGAGCGGCTGGACAGGATGGAGAAGCGTCTCGACGCCATGCACCTGAACGGCACCAAGGCACTGAAAGGCGTCATCGGCCAGGCCACCCTGGTGGAACGGACCATGGCGAGCTTCGACGATCAGGTGTCACGGCTCGAGCTTCGCGTGACGGTTCTCGAGGACGTGCGGGCGTGAAGCCGCTCTCTCGGCCCGCAAGGATTTCGGCATGAACTGGGTGAGCGAAGTCGTCCGGCCGCGGATCAAGACGCTGTTCAAGCGTGAGACGCCCGAGAATCTCTGGATCAAATGCCCGGACACGGGCCAGATGGTGTTCCAGAAGGACGTCGAGGCCAATCTTTGGGTCATCCCCGGCTCCGACCATCACCTGCGCATGAACGCGACGCAGCGGCTCAAGATGATGTTCGACGGGGGCACCTGGCTCGACGTGCCCCTTCCCGACGTCGCGACCGATCCGCTCAAGTTCCGGGACGAGAAGAAATACGCCGACCGCCTGAAGGATGCCCGCACCAAGACCGGAGCCAGGGACGCCTTCAAGGTCGGGTTCGGCCGCGTCGTCGGCACGCCCATGACGATCGCCGCGCAGGATTTCGCCTTCATGGGCGGGTCCCTCGGCATGGCGGCCGGCGAGGCCTTTCTGAAAGGGGTTGCGACGGCTTTGGACAAGCGCACGCCCTTCGTCCTGTTCGCGGCATCGGGCGGGGCCCGCATGCAGGAGGGGATCTTCTCCCTGATGCAGATGCCCCGCACCACGGTCGCGGTCCGGCGCCTGAACGAGGCGCGGCTGCCCTACATCGTCGTCCTGACCAACCCGACGACCGGAGGCGTCACGGCGTCCTATGCCATGCTGGGCGACATCCACCTCGCCGAGCCCGGAGCCCTGATCGGCTTCGCGGGCCCCCGCGTGATCGAGCAGACGATCCGGGAAAAGCTTCCGGCGGGGTTCCAGCGTGCCGAATATCTGAGGGCTCACGGCATGGTCGATATCGTGGTGCACCGGAGCGAGATGAAGGACACGATCGCCCGCCTGTGCCGCCTTCTGACCAAGGAAAAGCCCGCGTCCGTCGAGGCCATTCCATCCGAAGCCGAGCCGTCGAACCTCCGACCGGCCGCTTGAGCGGCCCCGTCCGGGCCGAGATGGAGCCCTCGGACGCGATCATCGCACGCTGCCTCGCGCTGCATCCGAAGCTGATCGACCTCTCGCTCGAACGCATCCAGCGCCTGCTCGCCCGCCTGCATCACCCGGAGCGCCGCCTTCCGCCGGTGATCCATGTCGCGGGGACGAACGGAAAGGGTTCGACCATCGCCTTCATGCGGGCGATCCTCGAAGAGGCGGGATTGCGGGTCCACGTCTACACCTCCCCGCATCTCGTGCGGTTCCATGAACGCATCCGGCTGGGTGCGGTCGGGGGTGGCGTCTTCGTCGACGAGGCGCGCCTGGCTGGCGCCCTGTCGCGGGCCGTGGAGGTGAATGCGGGCCAGCCGATCACCGTCTTCGAGATCACCACGGCCGCCGCCTTCGATCTCTTCGCAGAGGCTCCGGCCGACGTCATGCTGCTGGAGGTCGGGCTCGGCGGGCGCGTGGACGCGACGAATGTCGTCGGATCTCCGGCCGCGTCCGTGATCACGCCGATCGGCCACGACCATGCCGAGCATCTCGGGACCACGCTCTCCGCCATCGCGGCCGAGAAGGCCGGGATCATGAAACGCGGCTGCCCCGTCGTGATCGCGGCCCAGGATCATCCCGAGGCGGACTGGGCGCTGGAGGCGCTCGCGGACCGGTCGGGCGCCAGGCCCATCGTCATCGGGGGGCAGGATTTCTCGGTGATGTCGGAAGGCGGACGGCTCGTCTACCAGGACGAGACCGGCCTCCTCGACCTGCCGCTGCCGCGGCTCGCGGGGCGGCACCAACTCGTGAATGCCGGCGCGGCGATCGCGGCCGTGAAGGCGGCCGGGTTCGGCGATCTCGAGGCGGGCGTCTACGAGCGCGGCATCACGGGGGCGGATTGGCCGGGCCGCCTGCAGCACCTCACGCGAGGCCGCCTCGCCCTGATCGCGCCCGAGGGCGCCGACCTCTGGCTCGACGGGGGTCACAATCGCGACGGCGGCCGGGCGGTCGCGGCCGCCATGGCCGACCTGGAGGAGAGGTCTCCGGCGCCGCTCGTCCTCGTCGCCGGCATGCTGGCCACCAAGGACGCGGCCGGATACCTCGCGAATTTCGCCGGACTCGCGCGCGAAGTGGTGGCCGTCCCGATCTCGTCGCAGGTGGCCGCGACCCCACCCGAGGGTTTTGCGCGGGCGGCGGCGGCAGCCGGGTTCCGGGCCTCGGTCGCATCCGGCATCGAGGCAGCGCTCGACGGCATCGACGCGACCGTCTTCGAACGCCCTCCCCGCATCCTGATCTGCGGCTCGCTCTACCTCGCCGGAGAGGCCCTGGCGCTGAACGGGACGCCGCCGCAATAGCGGGGCGGGTTCGATCACGCCGCTTCGGCGAGCGTCGTCCGGAAACCGAGGATCAGCGCCGCGAGATCGCCCTCCTGCACGGAGGACGCGGCATCCTCGAGTGAGAACCAGGCCGTCTCGCGCTGGTGATATTCAGGCCAGCGCCGGCGCTGCTCCGTGACGCGCAGCGGGAACACCTCCACCCGGCACAAGACCACGGCCCCGTCGCGCAGGCGCTTACCGTATTCGTAGCTGCCGACCGGAATGCGGCCGATGTCTCCCTTGATGCCGGCCTCCTCGAAGGCCTCGCGGGCAGCCGTCTGGTGCGGGGACTTGCCTTTCATCGGCCAGCCCTTCGGGATGATCCACCGTCGTGTGTCGCGGGATGTGGCGAGGAGCACGACCGCCTGGCCTTCGACAAACGTGTAGGGCAACGCACCGTACTGGATCCGGAATGTCGACAAGGCATCCTCTGAGCGGGAGGCCACCGGCGTCTGCCGGCCCTCTCGGTAACGTTGAACTCGCCTGTTCCGGAATGAAACCTTGGATCCGCTCGACGATTCGGAGGCGCGTGGAGCCAAGACGAGTAACAGTTTCGGCGCCTCGGGACACCCCTCACAACTGTGCTGCGACGTACCGTCAACAGAATGCGCCGCTTGGGAACTGGCTTGCGCGCGGCTAGCGGGTCGAGCCGGCCGTCGGCTGGGGAGGGCCGGAGGAGGGAACCTCGCCGCGGTGAAAGGCGCCGTAGGCGAGGAACGCCCCTACGACCAGGAGCCCGATGAGGAGGACGAGGCCGTAGCCCGACCTTTGGCGACGGCTGTACGGCGAGGCGCTCTCGCGCCCATCGCCGGAGCCTCCGGAGGGACGGCCGTCTTCCCGTTTTTTGTCCCGAACCGATGGCATGTGACCGTCTCCCACGCTGTCGTGCCGATCTGATGCCGGTCCAGCCTCGCGGCAAGCCGAGAGAGCGGCGAATGGAACGAAATGCGCGCCCTGCGACTCGGTTCGTGACGAAGCCGGACGTCTGCGCCCGGCGGCGTCCTGCTGGGGCAACGCGGAAGTCCGGCGCAACCTGCTGAGGGGAACGGGTGCCACATTGGAGCCAAGACGCCATCTGGTGGCACGTCTTTCCGCTCGGCTTCGTCGGGGCCGAGCCGCAATCGACCGCCGGCAGGCCGATCGCGCATCGCCTGACTCAGCTGCATCCCTGGCTCGATTACGCGGTCGAACTCGGCGCGACCGGCCTCGCGCTCGGGCCGATCTTTGCCGCCTCGACGCACGGCTACGACACGATCGACCATCACCGCATCGACCCGCGGCTCGGAGATGACGCCGATTTCGACGCCCTCATCGTGGCCGCGAAGGCGCGCGGCCTGCGCGTGCTGCTCGACGGCGTCTTCAATCATGTCGGCCGCGAGCACCCGGCCTTCCAGGCGGTGCTGCGCGAGGGGCCGTCGGCCGAATGGGCCTCCTTTTTCCGCCTGTCCTGGCCGGCCGGCGCGGCCGTCGGCACGAAGCCGGATTACCAGTGTTTCGAGGGCCATCGCCAGCTCGTCACCCTGAACCACGATGCGCCGGCGGTCGCCGATCACGTGGCCGACGTCATGGGCCATTGGCTGGATCGCGGCGCGGACGGGTGGCGGCTCGACGCCGCCTATGCCGTGCCGCGCCGGTTCTGGGCCACGGTCCTGCCGCGGGTGAGGGCCCGCCACCCGGCAGCCTATATCGTCGGCGAGATGATCCACGGGGATTACGTCGGCGCGGTGCGCGAGACCGGCATGGATGCCGTGACCCAGTATGAACTCTGGAAGGCGATCTGGAGCGGGTTGAACGACCGCAACCTGCACGAGCTCGCCTGGGCGCTCGAGCGCCATAACGGCTTTCTCGACGGCTTCGTGCCGCTCACATTCCTGGGCAACCACGACGTTACCCGGATCGCGAGCCAGCTGACCGACCCGCGCCACCTCCCGCACGCGCTCGCGATCCTGTTCACCTTTGCCGGCACGCCATCGATCTATGCCGGCGACGAGCAGGGCTTCCAGGCGATCAAGGAGCATCGTGCGGGTGGAGACGATGCGATCAGGCCGGCTTTTCCGCCCGGTCCGGCCGACCTTGCGCCTGAGGGCTGGCCGATCTTCCGGCTCCATCAGCAACTGACCGGCCTCCGCCGCTCCCGTCCCTGGCTGTCACGCGCGAAGACCCGAAAGGTCCACCTCACCAACGGCGAGATGGTGCTGGCGAGCGGAGAGGGTGCGGAACTCGTCCTGCTCGCACTGAATTTGGGTGACGGCCCGTCCGACTGTCCCGCGCCGGGAGCTGCCACGCCCCTCGCCGGGGACGGCGAGGTCCATGGGTCGGGCCAGCACGCGCGGGTCCGACTGCCACCTCACGGCTGGGCCATCCTGACCGGCTGACCGTGGATCGGCTTGCGCGTCTGCAGGTCGCGCGCAGGCTGCTCTTCAATCGGCCGCGAGCGGCGACCGGTCGTAGTCGCGGAGAAGGGCCGCGGGATCGGCGTAGATCGCGATGCAGCCGGCGCCCCTGAGATCCTCCTCGCTGAAGCCCCCGCAGAGAAGCCCGATCGTGCGCAGGCCAGCCTTGCCGGCCGCCTCGGCATCGTAGGGCGTGTCGCCGACGACGATCGCCTCATCCGCCGTGATCGGCGCGATGCGCTTCAGCGCCGACTGGAAGATGTCGGGCTTGGGCTTCGAACTCTCGGCGTCTTCCGACGTGGTCGACTCGTCCACGAGGTCGGTGATCTCCGCCGTCGTCATGTGCCGGTCGACCTCCTCCCGCTTGCCGGAGGTCGCCAGCACGCTGGTCTGGCCCGCGGATTTCACCCGCTCGAACAGCGCGCGCACCTGCGGGAAGGCGCGAGCCTTCGACAGGTATTCACGCTTGAAGAGGTCGGTCCTGAAAGTCTCGATCTTCTCGCCGTCCCGCTCCAGGACTGCCGGATCGAGGAAGACGGGCATCAGCTGGTCGCCGCCTTTCCCCATCTGCCGGCGGACATCCTCATAGGGGACTTCGATCCCGAAATGCCGAAAGGCCTCCACCCATGCGGCGGCATGCAGGTCGTTCGTGTCGATGAGGGTGCCGTCCACGTCGAAGATCACGGCTTTGAGCATGCGGAACCGTCCTGGCGCTCGGGAATGTCTGTGAACTCCCGCCGGACTGGCTTGGTTCAGCCCTGTCCCATCCGGCACGCGCCGGGGGCACTGAAGGGCACGACTCTGGCCGAGCCGGCCCGGACCATCAGGCGACCCGGTCGCCCTTCCTGACCTGGACGGCGCGGTTGTCGGCGGCCGGCAGCATCTTGGCGGGATCGCGGGTCACGACCACGTCGATCACGACCGGCCCCTTGGTGGCGAAGGCCTTCTGGAAGGCCGGCCCGACCTCCTCCGGCCGCTCGACCCGGATGCCGGTGCAGCCGAGCGCCTCGGCGACGGTCGCGTAATTCGTCTCGGCAAGGTCGGAGGCGTGGTAGGCGCCCGGCCCGTACATCAGGTGCTGCAGCGCCTTGACGTAGCCGGAGGCGGCGTTGTTCACGACCACGATCGCGAAGGACAGGTTCATGCGGCGCGCGGTTTCGAGTTCGCCCAGCATCATGTTGAAACCGCCGTCGCCGGTGAGGCTGACGACCTGCCGGCCCTCCGCCGCGAGGGCGGCCCCCATCGCGCCGGGCAGGCCGTAGCCGATCGACGCGAAGCCGCGATCCGGCACGAAACCGCGTCCGGCCTGTTTCGTGTCGTACATGAGCCCGCCCCAATGGGCCGCGAAGCCGCCATCGGCGATCAGGATGCCGTCGGCCGGCATGAGCCGGTTCAGCTCGCCCATCAGCCGGCCCATCGCGACGGGCACCTCCTCCGAGGTGTAGCGCTCCTTCGCGCTCTCCTGCCAAGCCGCCATCCGGCGCCCGACCTCGGCGATGTAGTGGCGCCGCTCGTCTGCCCCGGATGCGGTGCCGAGCGCCTCGTGCAAATCCTCGATCCCGGCCCGCGCATCTCCCCAGAGAGTGACGCCCGGCCGTAGGGTACGGCCGAATTCCTCGGCCACGATGTCGAGATGGATCAGCGCCTTGCCGCGCGGCGGCACGGTGTAGCGCTTGGTCGCGATCTCGCCGAGCTTGCAGCCGATGACAAGAAGGCAGTCGCTCTCCTCGATGAGGCCGTTCGCGATCCGGTCGTAGCGGCCAAAGAGGCCGGCGCTGACCGGATCGGTGCAGGGCACGGCGCCCTTGCCGGTCATGGTATGGGCGACCGGGATTTGCGCGTCGCGCGCGAAACCGGTCAGCGCCTCGGCCGCGCCGGAGAGATGCACGCCGCCGCCCGCCATAATGATGGGCCGCTTGGCCGCGCGCAGCCGCGCCGCCGCCTCCGCGAGCGCCGCCCGCTCGGGCCGGCACCGGATCGCGGGAGCGGCCTCGTAGGCCGGATCGGCCGTGAGGTCGCGATCCTCGAACGGGAAGGTGGCGTGGCAGATATCCTCGGGCACGTCGATCACGACCGGGCCCGGCCGTCCGGAGGTCGCGACCAGGAAGGCCCGCCGCATCAGCTCCGGGATCCGCTCGATCATCTCGACCCGGATCAGCTCCTTGCAGGCGGGCCGCAAGATCTCGGTCTGACGCGATTCCTGGGTCATGTTCTTCCAGGAATGGAGCCGGTGCGAATCGCCGACCAGCACCACCATCGGCGTGCCGGCATTCAGCGCCTCGACGAGACCGGTGACGAGGTTGGTGGCGCCCGGCCCGAGCGTCGCGTCGGCGAGCCCGACCCGCCCCGACACCTTGGCATAGGCGTCCGCCGCGAAGATGCCGGCGCGCTCGTCGTTGATGAGGTGATGATCGAGCCCGAGCCGGCGGGCCGCATCGTAGAAGGGCAGGAGCTGGAACCCGCCCATCCCGAACATCGGTCCGCCCCGATAGGCCTGGAACATCCGGGCGAGCGCCTCGCCGCCGGTCATTTCGTTGGAGCTCATGTCCCTGCCTGTTTCGTGTCAGCCGACGAAGTCGTCGAGGGTCAGCGACAAGGCGGCCGCGATCTTGCGCAACGTCTCCAGCGCGCCCTCACGTTTTCCGGTCTCGATCTGCGAGAGAAAGGGCTGACCGACCCCGATCTTCTCGGCCAGCGCCTTCAGGGTCAGCCCGCGATGCTCGCGCCAGACCCGGATCCGGCTCTCACCCGCGAGGATGCGGTCAACGAGAGCGGCAGGGATCAACTCCTCTTCGCCGCTGGCGAGACGGCGCTGAACGTCCTTCACCGCCGCGCGATCGGAGGCATCATCAGCCGCGTCGAGGAGCTGACTCACGGGCGCCCGACCAGCGCCTCGACCGCGGCCACGATCGCCGCCTCCGACACTCGCACCACGTCCTCGAGCGGTGGTGCGTAGGAGATCGGGATGCGGGGTGCGCCGAGGCGAGTCGGGGCGGCCTTGAGTTGGCCGTGCAGGCGCTGGGCGACGGTCGCAACCACCTCGGCGCCGAACCCCGCGACCGAGACGGACTCTTGGGCGACCAGCAGCCGGCCCGTCCGGCCGACGCTCGCAAGGACGGCCGCCTTGTCCCAGGGCCAGAGCGTGCGGAGATCGATGAGGTCGACACTGACGCCGCGCTCGGCCAGCGGCTCGGCGGCGGCGGCGCAGACATGGACCTGGGCGGACCAGGACACGATCGTGACGTCGTCGCCGTACCGGACGTGGCGCGCTTGACCGAAGGGGACGAGCGCGTCCTCGTCGTCCGGCACCTCGCCCTCGAGCGGCCACAGGCCCTTGTGCTCCATGAACACGACCGGGTCGTCGCAGCGAATCGCGCTCTTGAGGAGGCCCTTGTTGCAGGCGGGTGTCGCCGGGCAGGCGACGACGAGGCCCGGGATATGGGCGTACCAGCTCTCGAGCGACTGCGAATGCTGCGCGGCCGAGGAGCGCCACATCCCGATCGGCTCGCGCACGACGAGCGGCACCCGGGTCTGGCCGCCGAACATGTAGCGGGCCTTGGCGGCCTGGTTGACGAGCTCGTCGACCGCGCAGAGCGCGAAGTCGGAGAAGCGCATCTCGACCACCGGCCGCGTGCCCATCATGGCGGCGCCGACGGCCGCGCCCATGATGCAGCTCTCCGAGATCGGCGCGTCCGAGATGCGGTCCGACCCGAATTCCTCGACGAGGCCCTTGTACTGGCCGAAGACCCCGCCGCGCCCAAGGTCCTCGCCGACCGCCCAGACAAGCGGGTCGCGCCGCATCTCCTCGGCGAGCGCCGCACGAGCGGCGTCCATGTAGGTCATGCGGCTCATCAGAAGGCCTCCTGCCGCGGGTCGCCGACATCCTGCACGTCGTGAAAGGCATGGGCGACGGGCGGGAAGGGTGTCGCGTTGGCGGTGTCGTAGGCCTCCTTCATCTCGGCGATGGCCGCCTCGCGCAGACGCCCGACATCACTCGCCCGCCCTGCCCCGAGGAGTCCCGCAGCGCGCGCAATCGGCTCGTCGCGCCGGCGCTCCTCGACCTCCTCCTCCGGGCGATAGAGGGCCGGGTCCGACCCGGTATGGCCGGTGAGCCGGTAGGTATGGGCGTGGAGAAAGCGCGGCCCACCGCCGGCCCGGATCGCTGCCACGATCTCGCGGGCGGCCGCATCGACCGCCAGGATGTCGTTGCCGTCGATCTCCTCCGCGGCGAGCCCGATGGCGCGGGCCCGGGCCGACGGCCCGGCGCCGCCGGTCATGCTCTTCGTCCGGGTCGTCGCCGCGAAACCGTTATCCTCGCAGACGAAGAGGACGGGCAGGTTGAAGACCTTGGCCCAGTTCAGCCCTTCCAGGAACGGGCCGCGATTGATCGCGCCGTCGCCGAAGAGGCAGCAGACGACCTGGTCGCCGCCCTTCAGCTTGATCGCGTGAGCCGCGCCGGCCGCGATGACGATGTTCGCTGCCACGACCCCGTTCGCCCCCAGCATTCCGACCGAGAAATCGGCGATGTGCATGGAGCCGCCCTTGCCGCCGCAATTGCCGCCCTCGCGGCCGAACAGCTCGCGCATCATCGGCAGCGGCTCAGCCCCTTTCGCGAGCGTGTGGCCGTGGCCGCGATGGGTGGAGAGAAGCACGTCGTCACGCCGGAGATGGGCGCAGATCCCGACCGCGATCGCCTCCTGGCCGATCGAGGGATGGATGGCACCGAGGACGATCTTGTCGTCGAGCCCGAGGATCGCCTGTTCCTCGAAGGCCCGGATGCGCCACATCTGCGCGAGATGCGCGAGCAGACGGTCCTCGTCGAGATTGGGGATGGTCCGGTCCCGGGCACGTGCGTCGCTCAAGCCGTGATCCTCCCGGCCGTCACCAGCCGCTCGACGAAGATTCGGAGCGGCAGGCCCACCTCGCCTCCGAGCCGGATCGCCAGCGCGTTCAGATGGGACAGCACGCCGTCCTCGTAGCAGGACCGGGCATCCCCGATCCGAGCGCTCGCGGCGGAGACGGTGACGGCGGCCGTGCCGCGGCTGTCGAGGTCGGCGAGGCGCATCCAGCCCGCCCCATCCTTTCCCCCGCCGGCATCGTGGAAGGTCGCCGCGAAGACGCCGGCCGGCACGCTCGTATCCGGCCGTCCGCCGAGCCGGCCGCCATGCGAGGCCGTCACCACGATGCAGCCCGCATCCTCGGGGCGGAACAGCGACGCGGAGTCGATGCCGATCACGGCGCGTTCGCGCCGATGGTGGTGGATGAGGAACCGGGTCTCGCCGAGATCCGGCACCGCGCCGCTCGGAAGCAATGCCGCCCGCATCAGCTCGGCACAATCCGCCACGCTCTGGCCTGACCCGCAGCCCAGCGCCGCGGCGCCCCGGCTCACATGGCTGACGATCCCGTTCGCGAGCATGTCGGCCGCGTCGCCGATGCGGCAGGTCGCGACGTCCGCCGTTGCGGCCGCGAGGCCGATCCCGTCCAGGAGGCCGAGCGATTCGATCCCGGCACGGTCCCGGCCCGCCCCGGCATCGTTGAAGACCACGGCCCGAGCTCCGCCCTTGGCCGCGCAATACCCCGCATAGACGCCGCCATGCGAGCCGGACACAATCACGTGCCCGCGGTGGCTATCCCCGAGCTTCGTGATCGAATCGGCGGTGAGGATCTCGACCGTCACGGGCGGCGTCCCGGCCGCAGCCCATGGCTTCCACGATGCGCCAGGAGCGCGACACCCAAGCCCGTCACGGCGTTTCCATCGTTTTTTGGAGGCTGGGCAGGCGAGCCGCTCTTGTCAATCGCCTGCGCGACCGGAAGGCGTGCCCGGAGCGGCGCGCCCGATTGCATCCCGGCCCGACATCGCTAGGCTGGCCTAGTCCGGGCTCGTCGGACGAGGTGCGCCGACATGCGAAACTCGATCGTGCTGACGGTGCTCGCCATCTCCGGCCTCTCGTTCCTGGCGGCGTGGCCTTCGGGGGCGCAGCAGGCCGGCCGCCCGGATCTCCGGACGCCGGAGAGTTTCGGGTCGATCGGGGACCCCAAGGCGCGATCGGTCGCCCTGTTCGAGGAGGCGGGGCGCGTGCTCACGCATCCGCGCTGCCTCAATTGCCACCCTGTGTCGGACCGGCCGCTTCAGGGCGAGACAAGCCGGCCGCACGAGCCTCCGATCTTCGCGGGCGAAACCGGCCTCGGCTCGCCCAGCATGCCCTGCACGAGCTGCCACGGGCAGAGCAACTTCCGCCTGGTCGGCACCCGCGTCGGAAGCATGCCGGGCAACCCGAAATGGCAGCTCGCCCCCCGCGAGATGGCCTGGGAGAACCAGACCCTCGGCGCCATCTGCCGGCAGCTCAAGGATCCGGCCCGGAACGGGGGCAAGGATTTCGCGGCGCTGATCGAGCATTCGGCCCATGACGAGCTTGTGGGCTGGGGCTGGAACCCTGGCGTCGGCCGCGCTTCTGCGCCCGGGACGCAGGAGCTGTTCGGGCTTCTCGTGAAGGCCTGGATCGAGACCGGGGCGGAGTGTCCGGATTAGCCGGGCCCGGATTGCGTCAACCTCAGCAGCGACAAGCCTGGCGCGGCCACAAGCCTCAGGGAAGTGAGCGCGCCCTTATTCCGCCGCGGAGCGCAGGGCGGGTTCGCATGGGACCAAGGCCAGCATATGCGCCTTCAGATCCGCGGCAGCTTCCGGATCAGCCTTCAATTCGACCAGCGTCCGGGGAGCCGGCATCGGACGCCCGTCGGCGGCAAGCACTTCAGCCCAGAGCGTGAGCGCCTCGCGTGCGTTGATCATTGCCTCATCGACCGTGTCGCCTGCCGAGAAGCAGCCCGGCAGGTCCGGAAACCAGACCCCTACGGCCCTGCCCGCCTCTTCCTCAACGATGGCCACGTAATGTGTCATTCCGGCTCCGGCCGCCAACCCGCCTGCTTGTAGATCTTCCTTACGAGGCCCGACCCGAGATCCTTTTTGGGATGCGGCAGCGATATCATCGCACCGGTCTCGGGATTGCGGAAGATGTGGTGCGAGCCGGCGACCCGAACCAGATTCCAGCCGTCGCGTTCAAGGCGGCGTCTGATGTCACGACTGCTGGTCAGCACGAATCAGTTCCTGGCTGGTTCGGTCGTCACCTGTTCCGCGACGTTGATTTCCAATCCACAGCGTTAGCCATGGTGACTCAGCTCGCCGCCTCGACGAAACTATCCAGCACCATCTTCCGGCCGGCCTTGTCGAAATCGACCGTGAGCTTGTTGCCGTCGATTGCCGCGACGGTGCCGGGGCCGAATTTCAGGTGGAGCACGCGGCCGCCGAGTGCGTAGGCCGACGGCGCGCCGGTCGACTTCGCCAGGATCTCGCCCTCGATCATCTGCGGGCCGGTGCGTCCGCCGGGGCTGCGGCGTTGCGGGCGGGCGCCAGAGCCGAAACCGCGGCCCTGGTTGAAGAAGGCGCCCGGCTCCGAAAACTCGCCCGAGCCGCGAATATCGGAATCCGGATCGGCCGAGGCCTCGGCGGCGCGGGCCTGAGCGCGCTGCCAGCCGGGGGTCTGGTAGCTCGAGCCGAAGGGCGTCATGGTCTCGAAACGGGACGCCCCGCGGACGGAATAGGCGGCTGGCGCCTCCGTCACCTCGACATGCTCTTCCGGGAGCTCGTCGACGAAGCGGGACGGAATGGTCGAATTCCACATGCCGTGGATGCGCCGGTTCGACGCGAAATAGATCTTGGCCCGGCGCTTGGCGCGGGTCAGGCCGACATGGGCGAGGCGCCGCTCCTCCTCGAGCCCGGCGCGCCCGTTCTCGTCGAGCGCGCGCTGGGACGGAAAAAGGCCCTCCTCCCAGCCCGGCAGGAAGACCGTGTCGAATTCGAGCCCCTTCGCGGCATGGAGCGTCATCAGCGAGACGCGGTCCTGGCCCTCCGTCTCGTTCGCATCCATCACGAGCGCAATGTGCTCGAGGAAGGAGGCGAGGTCCGGGAATTCCTCCATCGACCGGACGAGTTCCTTCAGGTTCTCGAGCCGGCCGGCCGCGTCGGCCGACTTCTCCTTCTGCCACATGTCCGTGTACCCGCTCTCCTCCAGGATGGTGGCGGCGAGTTCGTTATGGGCGGTGCGGTCCATCATGGCCCGCCAGCGGTCGAACGAGGCCATCAGGTCGCGGAGCGACCGCCGCGGCGCCGGCTTCATCTCGTCGGTCTCGACGAGATAGCGGGCCGCCTGCATCATCGACACCCGGGCCCGGCGGGCATGGGCGTGGATGCATTGCACGGCGGCTTCGCCGAGGCCGCGTTTCGGCAAGTTTACGATCCGCTCGAAGGCGAGGTCGTCGGCCGGCTGGGCCGTCGCCCGAAGGTAAGCCAGCGCGTCGCGGATCTCGGCCCGCTCGTAGAAGCGCGGGCCGCCGATCACCCGGTAAGGCAGGCCGAGTGTGACGAAGCGATCCTCGATCTCGCGCATCTGGGCCGAAATCCGGACCAGGACGGCGACATCGGAGAGCCGCTCCTTGTTGGCATGCAGCGCTTCGATCTCCTCGCCGATCTGCCGGGCCTCCTCCTCGGAATCCCAGGCACCCGAGACCGTGACCTTTTCGCCGGCCTCGTCCTCCGTCCGGAGCGTCTTGCCGAGCCGGTCCTTGTTCTTGGCGATGATGCCGGAGGCAGCCGCCAGGATGTGCCCGGTCGAGCGGTAGTTGCGCTCGAGCCGGATGACCGTCGCGCCCGGAAAATCGTGTTCGAAGCGCAGGATGTTGTCGACCTCGGCGCCGCGCCAGCCATAGATCGACTGGTCGTCGTCGCCGACGCAGCACAGGTTCTTGCGGGCCTGGGCGAGGAGCCGGAGCCAGAGATACTGGGCGACATTCGTGTCCTGGTATTCGTCGACCAGCATGTAGCGGAAGCGCTGCTGGTAGCTTTCGAGGACGTCGGGATTGTCGCGCCAGAGCCGCAGGCATTCGAGCAGGAGGTCGCCGAAATCGGTCGCGTTCAGCGTCTTCAGCCGCGCCTGGTAGGCACCGTAGAGCGCGAGGCCGCGGCCATTCGCAAAGGCCGCGGCCTCGCCGGCCGGGACCTCCTTCGGCTGCAGCCCGCGATTCTTCCAGCCGTCGATGAAGGAGGCGAGCTGCCGCGCCGGCCAGCGCTTCTCGTCGATCCCCTCGGCCGCGATCACCTGCTTCAGGAGCCGGATCTGGTCGTCCATCCCGAGGATCGTGAAGTCGGACCGGAGACCGACGAGTTCCGCATGTCGGCGCAGCACCTTCGTGCCGATCGCGTGGAAGGTGCCGAGCCACGGCATGCCCTCGCCCGCCGCGCCGACCAGATGGGAGACGCGCTCCTTCATCTCGCGCGCGGCCTTGTTGGTGAAGGTCACGGCCAGGATGCCGGACGGCCACGCCTTGCCGGTCGCGATCAGGTGCGCGATCCGGGTCGTCAGGACGCGGGTCTTGCCCGTGCCGGCGCCGGCCAGGACCAGGACCGGACCTTCGGTCGCCTCCACGGCCTGGCGCTGCTCGGGATTGAGGCCGGCGAGATAGTCGGAGGCCCGCGGCGCCGCGGCCACGCGGGCACGCTCGCTGATCGAGAGCGGGGGCGGCGCGTGATCGTCGTCGGGAGCGGCCGGCAGCGCCGGAAGGGCTTGCGCGGGATTCATCGAAGCCTTCCTGGATCAAATCGGGTCGTGCGTCGAGGAGCGGGCCGCCTTCGACGCCCGAGGCGCCGACGCGGCGACGCCAAGTCGCGGCCTGAACCGGCGCGGCGGCTTCGGGTTGTCCCCATATCGGGATCGAGGGAAGGCGGGAGAAGAGCCATGCGACGAGTGGAAATGGGTGTCGGACTGGCGCTGCTGGTCTTTGCGTCCGGGGCCGGCGCGCAAGGACTTCAGGTGCCTCCGACGAGCCGAGCGGAATCGCAGACGAATGCGCTCAATCGCTCCATGGCGGTGGAGCAGCAGAACCGCGCCTCGGCTCAGCAGAATCAGTTCGAGGTGAACTCGCTCCGGAACGAGCTGTCCCGGCCGGCGCCGCCGCCCCTGATCCCCTACAACGCGACAACGCCCGGCATCGGTCGCTAGACACGCGGGGTGGCAGTTCCTCGCATGGCGGGAAGGGGCCGCGAGTGTGTCCGCCGGGTCATTGCCCGGGCGCGGTCGGCGCGCTAGCCAGAAAGGTCACGGCTTCGGTCCCGCATGCCCCTGGTCGAGCGCTACATCTTCCGCATCATCGCAGTGGCGTTCGTGGGTTGCCTCGTCGCCCTCACGGGGGTGATCTGGCTCACTTCCGCGCTACGCCAGCTCGACGTGATCACCGCGCAGGGCCAGACGATCCTGGTCTTCTTCACGGTCACCAGCCTGACGCTGCCGACCCTAGTCGCCGTGATCGCACCGGTCGCCCTGTTCGTGGCCGTGATCTACGGGCTGAACCGGCTGAACGGCGATTCCGAGCTCATCGTCATGAGCGCTGCCGGCATGTCGCCCGCCAGGATCATGCGGCCGTTCCTCGCCCTCGGCATCGCGGTCTCGGCGATGGTCGCGATGCTGACCATCTACCTCATCCCGGCGAGCTTCCAGGAGCTTCGCGACCTCATCACCCGCATCCGGGCGGATTTCGTCGCGAATATCGCCCAGGAGGGCCAGTTCACGACTCTCGATTCCGGGGTGACCTTCCACTACCGCGAGCGGGCCGGGCAGGCGCTCCTCGGCATCTTCATGCAGGATCGGCGCGAGAAGGGCAGAACGGTCGTCTACCTGGCCGAGCGCGGGCAGACCATCGAGCAGGGCGGCTCGAGCTATCTCGTGCTCGAGAAGGGCAGCGTCCACCGCCAGCGCGACGGAACCCAGGACAGTTCGATCGTGGCCTTCGAGCGCTATGCGATCGGGCTGGCGGCGCTGAACCAGGAGACCGGCGAGCTCGTCTACAAGCCCCGCGAGCGCTCGACCGGCGATCTCCTCCTGCCCGACAAGACGGATCCCTATTACCGCATGCAGCTCGGCCGGTTCCGGGCGGAGCTGCATGATCGACTCACGGCCTGGCTGTTTCCGCTCGCCGTCACCTTCATCGCCTTCGCGGCACTCGGCCAGGCGAAGACCACGCGGCAGGGACGCGGCACCGCCCTTGCCTCGGCGGTGGTCGCGGTGATCGCGCTCCGGATCGGGCTCTTCGCGGCCTCCAGCGCCGCAGTCCGCTCGCCCGGAGCGGTCTTCGCGATCTACGGGCTACCGCTCGGGGCGATGGCCTGCTCGGTCGCGATCATCGCGGGGGGAGCGAGGGTTTCGGCGTGGGTCGCCAGCCTGGCCCGCCTCGCGAAGCGGCTGCCCTTACCGGGCCCGGGTCGCCTCGGCCTTAAGCGAGCCTGACCCGCCGTGATCGGCGCGACCCTCGGCCTCTACATCTCGAGCCGGTTCATCCGGACGATCCTGCTCGTTTTCGCGACCGTGTTCGGCCTCGTCTTCACGCTGGATTTCGTGGAACTGCTCCGGCGCGCGGGGGATACGGCCGGGGCCACGCCCGGGCTGATGGCCCAGCTCTCGCTCTACCGCACGCCCGCGATCGCCGAGCAGGTGCTTCCCTTCGCCATCCTGTTCGGCTCGATGGCGACCCTGCTGCAGCTGTCGCGCAAGCTCGAACTCGTCATCGCCCGGGCGGCCGGCATCTCGGCGTGGCAATTCCTGCAGCCGGGGATCGCTGTCGCGGTCGGCCTCGGCATCCTGTCGGTGGTCGCCTACAATCCGATCTCCGCCTCGCTGAAACAGCAGGCGACCCGCATCGAGGCGAAGGTCTTCGCCCGCAAGATGAAGGGGCTCGGGCCGGAGCTCTGGATCCGCCAGAGAAGCGTGGACGGTCAGGCCGTGATACGGGCCGAGGCGGCGGTTGCCGCCACCAACACGGTGACGAGCGCGACGGTCTTCGTGTTCGACCCTGCCGGAGCCTTCGTCGAACGGGTGGAGGCAACCGATGGCGTCCTGCGTGACGGCTATTGGGAGTTCCGCAACGCGCGGGTTTCGACCACCGTCGAGGAGCCGCAGACCTACCCGGTCTACCTGCTCGCCACGAATCTCGATCCGAGCCAGGTTCGGCAGACCTTCACGCCTCCGGATTCTGTGTCTTTCTGGCGACTCGGCGACACGATTTCGCGGGCCGAAAGTGCCGGCCTTGATGCCAGCCGATACCGCCTGCAATACGATGTCCTGCTCTCGCGCCCTCTGCTGTTCGTCGCGATGGTGTTTTTAGCTGCATCCGTTTCGCTAAGGTTTTTCAGGTTTGGTGGCGTCGCGAAGATGGTGCTCGGTGGCGTGAGCGCAGGCTTCGTGCTTTACGTGGTGACGGAGGTCATGCGCGACCTTGGAGGGGCCGGAATGGTCGGGCCTTCCGTGGCGGCGTGGCTTCCGGCTGTGGTCGGCTCGCTCCTCGGGGCGCTGGCGCTGCTGTATCAGGAAGACGGTTGATGGCTCACGCCAGTTACGGCCGTCGAGGAGCAAGGATGGAGTTCGGTCGGGGCAGGATCGCAGGTTGGGCGGTCGCTCTGGTGCTGATCGGCGCCGGGCTGCCGTCCGTCGCGTCCGCCCAGGGCACGGCCAACGACATGCTGTCCCGCAAGGCGGCGCAGGACCCGAAGGCGCGCCTTCTCGTCGAAGGCCGCGAGATCATCTACAACCGCGACAAGAACACTGTCACGGCGTCCGGCGACGTCGAGCTCAATTACGGCCCCCGCACGGTCCAGGCCGATCGCGTCATCTACGACCGGAATTCCAGCCGCGTGCTGGCCGAAGGCAATGTCCGCCTCACCGAAGCGAATGGCGCCGTCACGACCGGAGACCGCTTCGAGCTCACGGATGATTTCAAAACAGGGTTTATAGATAGTTTACGGCTCCAGCAGTCGACCCGCGACATGTCGGGTCCCGTGACGACGCGCTTCTCGGCGCCGCGGGCAGAACGCGTGAACGGCGAGACGACCGTCTTCGAGCGCGGCACCTACACGGCCTGCGAGGCCTGTCGCGACGATCCGGAGCGGCCGCCGCTGTGGCAGGTCAAGGCGGCCCGGATCATCCACAACAACGAGGAGCGGCGCATCTATTACGAGGGCGCCTCCCTCGAATTCGCCGGCATCCCGCTGGCCTATGTGCCATATTTCTACACGCCGGACCCCTCGGTCCGACGCGAGTCCGGCTTCCTGGCCCCGCGCTACGTTCACACGAGCGCCCTCGGCTACGGAGTGTCGGTCCCGTATTTCTGGGCGATCGCACCCGACCGCGACCTGACGCTCCAGCCGACGGGCCTGACCCGGCAGGGCTTCCTGATGCAGGCGGAATACCGCCAGCGGTTCCTGACCGGCGCCTTCAACATCCGGGCCGCCGGTATCTTGCAGCAGGACCAGAGCGCCTTCCTGCCGGCGCCGTTCGGGCCCGGAAACCGCGAGGCCCGCGGCTCCCTGGAAACGTCGGGGCGTTTCAACATCAACGAGCGCTGGCATTACGGCTTCGACATCGCGCTTCTCTCGGACAAGTGGTTCCTCCAGAACTACAAGATCCGGAGCGAGAGCCTCGCCAGCAATTACATTCTGGCCGAGTCGATCTCGCAGGCGTATCTGCGCGGGCAAGGTGACCGCTCCTTCTTCGATCTGCGGGCGTTCTACTTCCAGGGACTGTCCTACGCCGATTGGCAGAAGCAGCTGCCGCTCGTTGCGCCCGTTCTCGACTACGACAAGCGCGTGAACGGCCCGCAGCCGATCGGCGGCGAGGCCCGGCTCCAGTTCAATTTCACCAACGTCTCGCGGGACGCGGCGCAATTCACGCCGACCTCCCGGGCGAACCAGGCATTCCCCTTCCTGACCACCAATTCCCTCAACGGCGGGAGCGTCCTGACGCCCTACGAGAGCTGCGCCGTGTTCCAGCGCGGAAGCTGCCTCGTCCGCGGGCTCTCGGGCGATTTCGCCCGCGTCTCGGCCGAAGCTTCCTGGCGCCGGACCTTCATCGACGATGCCGGACAGACCTGGACGCCCTTCACGTATCTTCGGGCGGACGGCTTCTTCAACAATCCGAGCACGACGGGTTTCCAGAACCAGCAGATCTCGAACTTTATCAAGGGTTCGGATGAGTTCGTCGGACGCGCGACGCCGGCGATCGGGGTCGAGTACCGCTACCCGTTCGTGTCCGAACAGGGCCGGTTCGGCACGCATACCCTGACGCCGATCGGACAGATCGTCGCCCGGCCGAACGAGGCCCGCATCGGACGCCTTCCGAACGAGGACGCCCACAGCCTCGTCTTCGACGATTCCACCCTCTTCGATTGGGACAAGTTCTCGGGCTACGACCGGGCCGAGGGCGGCGTGAGGGCCAATGTCGGGCTGCAATACAACGTCACCACCCCGGCCGGCTGGACCGGCAACGCGCTCTTCGGCCAGTCATACCAGGTCGCCGGCCTGAACTCCTATGCGCAGCCGGACCTTCTCGCGACGGGGCTCGGCTCGGGGCTGGATAACCGGGTCTCGGACTTCGTCGCGCGCGCACAGATCAACCCGAACGACAATTTCTCGCTGATCACGCGCGGCAGGTTCGACAAGGACGATCTCACCGTGAACAGCTTCGAGGCCCAGGCGGTCGCGAATTTCAAACCTTACATCCCGGTGGTCGCCTCGCTGACCTACGCGCGCTACCAGGCGCAGCCCCTTCAAGGCTTTTCCCACCGGCGCGAGGGCCTCCAGCCCGCGGCCTCGCTCCAGTTCACGCCGAACTGGTCGATTGGGGGCTCCGTCCTGTTCGATCTCGACCGCTACATCGACAGCCGCGAAACCTACGCGGTCAACTACGCTAATTACGCGAGGGACTTCGGCCAGGCGGCCGCGCAGGCGAACGTGTCCTACCGCAAGTCGGATCCCTACACGGTCGCCCAGACTGGGCTGAGCCTCGGCTACAAGGACGAGTGCACGACCTTCAGCATCAACTACGCGATGACGCCCCGACTCGCGACGAGCGGCGAGCGCGAGTCCGACCGGACCGTGCTGGTCCGGCTGGAGTTGCGGACGCTCGGGCAGACCTCCGTTTCGCAGAACCTGACCACGGCCTCCTCGGCCGACGGTATCGCGTCCCGTTGACCTGAGAGGACGCAGCGCGGCAGGCGGGCTCGCTTCGCGCCGGCCCGCATGGGCATCATCCATGGCCGGCATTCCGAGCCCTCCCCTCGCGATCACGCAGGGCGACCCCTCCGGCATCGGCCCCGAAATCACGCTCCGGGCATGGCGGGACGGAAGCCGGCGCGACCCCTTCTTCGTCGTCGGCGATCCGCGCTTCCTGCGGCGGGCAGCGGAAGCGCTCGGTTGGGCCGTGCCCGTGGCGGAGAGCACGCCCGAGACCGCAAGGGACGTCTTCGCGCGCGCCTTGCCCGTCGTTTTGCACGGCCTTTCGGTCGAAGCCGCGCCTGGCCGGCCGGATCGCCGGAATGCGGCATCCACGATCGCGTCGATCGACATGGCGGTGGCCCTGACGAGAGCCGGCCGCGCCGCCGCCGTCGTGACCAATCCTGTCGCGAAACATGTGCTGTACGAGGCCGACTTCCGCCACCCGGGCCATACCGAGTATCTGGCCGAGCTCGCAGCCGATCCCGGCCGGTCGCCGCCGCACCCGGTCATGATGCTCTGGTGCGAGGCGTTGGCCGTCGTCCCGGTCACCGTCCATGTCGGGCTGGCGCAAGTGCCGGCGCGGCTCACGACGGAGTTGATCGTCCGCACCGGCCGCATCGTGGACCATGACCTCCGCCTCCGCTTCGGCATCGCCCGGCCGCGTCTCGCGGTCGCCGGGCTGAACCCCCATGCAGGCGAGGCCGGCACGATCGGGACCGAGGAGGGGAGGATCATCGCGCCGGCGGTGGAGCGCTTGCGGGCGGACGGCATCGACGTCTCCGGGCCCTGGCCGGCCGACACGCTGTTCCACGAACGGGCCCGCGCACGCTATGACGCGGTGCTCACGATGTATCACGATCAGGCGCTGATCCCGATCAAGACGATCGCCTTCGACGAGGCCGTGAACGTCACGCTCGGGCTTCCCTTCGTGCGGACCTCGCCCGATCACGGGACCGCCTTCGACATCGCCGGACAAGGGCTAGCCAGGCCGGACAGCCTGAACGCCGCGATCGCCCTCGCCGGGCGGTTGTCGCGCGTGGCGCGCCCATGACGACCGCCCAGGACGGGCTGCCTCCACTACGCGAGGTCGTGGCCCGCCACGGCCTCGGCGCCCGCAAGGCGCTCGGCCAGAATTTCCTGTTCGATTTGAACCTGACCGGGCGGATCGCCCGGGCCGCGGGCCCGGTCCAGGGGCACACGATCCTGGAAGTCGGGCCGGGTCCGGGCGGGCTCACGCGATCCCTCCTGGCCGCCGGGGCCGAGCGCGTGATCGCGGTCGAGCGCGACCCGCGCTGCCTGCCGGCCCTGGCCGAGATCGCGGCGCATTATCCCGGGCGGCTCAAGGTGGTGGAGGCGGACGCTCTCACCCTGGACCCGGCGCGGCTGCTCGGCCCGGGGCCGTCGCGGATCGTCGCGAACCTGCCCTACAATGTCGGCACCGCGCTCCTGATCAAGTGGTTGACGACGGAGATCTGGCCTCCGGCCTGGGCCAGCGCGACCCTGATGTTCCAGCGCGAAGTCGCCGACAGGATCGTGGCCGGCCCGGATGCGCCCTCCGATTACGGCCGGCTCGGCATCCTGTGCGGATGGCGTGCCCGCGCGCAGATCCTGTTCGATGTGTCGCCGCAGGCCTTCGTGCCGGCCCCGAAGGTCACCTCGGCCGTCGTGCTGATCGAGCCTCGGCCAGCGCCTCTACCCTGCCGCCTCGGCGCGCTCGAGCGCGTCACGGCGGCAGCCTTCGGGCAACGGCGCAAGATGCTGAGGCAGAGCTTGAAGTCGCTCGGTGGTGACCCGGCGCCGATCCTGGAGGCCGCCGGCATTCCCGGCACCATTCGGCCGGAAGAGGTGCCGGTCGAGGGCTTCATCGCCCTCGCCTGCGCGCTCGACGCCGCTCAGATGGTGCGCTCGGCGAGGAGCGAGGACACGAACCCGTCCAGTCCCGTCTGACGCTCCCGGCGCAGGCGTTCGGCCTCGAGGATGGATTTCAAGCTGTCGAGCGAACGGCCGAGATCGTCGTTGACGATGACGTAGTCATACTCGGCCCAGCGCTCGATCTCGACGAGCGAATTCGCGAGCCGGCGCTCGATCGTCTCGCGGCTGTCCTCCGCCCGGCGCTCCAGCCGGTGCTGCAATTCGGACATGCTCGGCGGCAGGATGAAAGCCGTGACCACGTCGCGTCCGATCTTCTCCTTGACCTGCCGGGTGCCCTGCCAGTCGATGTCGAAGATCATGTCGAGGCCGGAGCCGAGCGCCCGCTCGACCGGACGGCGCGGCGTTCCGTAATAATTGCCGTGGACCTCGGCCCATTCGAGCAGGTCGCCGTGGTCGCGCAGCGCCAGGAAGTCATCGACCTCGATAAAATCGTAATCCTGGCCGGGGATCTCGGAGGGACGCTTCGCCCGTGTGGTGACCGAGATCGAGACCGAGAGCCCGGCGAACTGGTCGACGGAGAGGGCGCGGGTGAGGCTCGTCTTGCCGGCGCCCGAGGGCGAGGACAGGATCAGGACGAGGCCCCGCCGCGGGATCACGACGCCAGGCGGCGGAACGGCATGGTCCGGCTGAAGCACGGTCATTCGATATTCGCGACCTGCTCGCGGAACTGCTCGACCACGGCCTTGAGCTCGAGCCCAATCCGAGAGAGGGCGACGTCGTTGGCCTTCGAGCAGAGCGTATTCGTCTCGCGACCGAATTCCTGGGCCAGGAAGTCGAGCCGCCGCCCGACGGCAGCCTCCTCCGCCAGTAGCGCGCGCGCGGCATCGAGATGCGACCGCAAGCGGTCGAGTTCCTCGCGAATGTCGGCCCGACTGGCCAGAAGCGCGGCCTCCTGGTGGAGCCGACCGGGATCGAGCGCCTGCGAGGCCTCGAGAAGCGTCGCGACCTGGGACGCGAGGCGCGCCTTCACGGCTTCGGGCTGGCGGCCGGCAGAGCTGTCCGCCGCCTCGACCAGCCTGCCGATCTCGTCGAGCTGCCGCGCGAGGACGGAGTCGAGCGCGGCACCTTCCGCGGCGCGAGATACCTGCAGGGCGGCGACGAGGCGGGCGGCACCGGCGACGAGGTCGCGTTTCAGCGCCTCGTCGAAGGCCTCGCCCCCGGATTCCTCGTCGATCTCGACGACGCCCCGAATGGCGAGAAGCCCGTCCAGCGTCGCCGGCCCGAGACCCTCCGGGCGAGGCACTCGCGCCAGGTCCTCGATCAACCCGGCCAGGACGTCCCGGTTGATGCGGACCCGGGCCGCCCCTGCCGCGCGGGTCAACGAGAGCGTGAGCTGGCATTGCCCGCGCGACAGCCCTCGCATGATGATCTGGCGAGCCTCCTCGCCCGCTGCGTCGAGCCCGGGCGGCGTCCGCATCCTGACCTCGAGCCCGCGGCCGTTGACGCTCTTGATTTCCCAGGCCCATTGGTTCGGGCCGGTGGCGCCGGCTTCCCGCGCGAAGCCGGTCATGGACTTGACGGTCAAGATCGCTGCCTAGCGCCGCGGCGTCTCGAAGCCGGGCGGCGGCTGCAGCACCTCCGCCTCACGCCGTGTTCCCTCCTGCCCGCGCGGCTGTCGCCTCGCAGGCCGTGCGGCGGCTCGCGTCCGGGCGGGCGCAGCCGGCAAGGCCGACGCTTCTTGGCCGACATTCGGCACGTTCTTCGGGGTCGTCAGGTCCCAGCTCTGGTTCCGGAGCGGGTCGCGAAGGGTGCCCTCGGAGGCATCGAAGCCCCGACCGGCAGAGCGGGCCGACGGATCGGCATAGGCCGACACCGCCCCGGATGACGTCGGAGCGGCGTCGTACTGGGTCCGATTGTCGGCCGGGGGAGCAGGGCGATCCACGGGAGAGGCGCCGGATCCGGCGACCTCGCGCTCGCGCTCGATCTGGCGCCACCGGGCGACGTTGCGCTGATGCTGGTCGTAGGTCTCCGCGAAGACGTGGCCGCCGGTGCCGTCGGCGACGAAGAACACGTCCTTGGTCTTCAGCGGTTTGGCGACCGCCTCCAGCGCAGCCCGTCCGGGATTGGCGATCGGCCCGGGCGGAAGCCCTTCGATGACATAGGTGTTGTAGGGCGTGGGCCGGTCTATCTCGGCCCGGGTGATGCCGCGTCCGAGCGTGCCCTTCCCGCCGACGATGCCGTAGACGATGGTCGGGTCCGATTGCAGCTTCATGCGGCGCGCGAGCCGGTTCAGGAACACGCTCGCGACCCGGGGCCTCTCGTCGGCCCGGCCGGTCTCCCGCTCGACGATGGAGGCCAGGATCACGAGTTCCTGCGGGGTCTTGATGGCGAGGTCCGGCGCGCGCCCGGACCATGTCTTGGCCAGCACGTCCCGACCGGCTGCCTGCATCCGGTTCACGAATTGCTGCCGCGTCTCGCCCCGCTCGATCTTGTAGGTGTCGGGCATGAGCGAGCCTTCGCGCGGCACCTCGTTGATCGTGCCGGTCAGGATGTCGTTCTCGCGGATGCGGGTCACGATCTGCTCGCTCGTCAACCCCTCCGGCAGGGTGAAGGTGTGCAGGATCGCCCTGCCCTGAATCAGCGTGTCGATCGCCTCATCGATGCTGATCCCGGCCCGGAACAGGAACTCGCCGGCCTTCAGCTGGCCCTTGCTGCGGTTCAGGTAGGAGAAGAGTTCGAACAGGGTCGGATTGCCGATCACGCCCTCCCGGGTGAGGAGATCGGCGATGTCGGATGTGCCGACGCTCTTCGGAATCAGCACCGTCTTGTCGGCCAGCAACGGGCCGGGCTTCTCGACCTCGCCTTCCAGCGCCAGGAGCCCGAAGACCAGGGTGCCGCAGACCACCACCGCGACCGTCGTCAATCCGCTCAGCAGCGACAGGAGCCCACCGCGCGGCCGCCGCACCCGGACCTTGTTCACCGGGATGGGTTTGAGGGAATCGTTCGGGCTGCGGGGCGCGACGCGGCCCGGCAGCGTGTCCGACTCGTAGGGCGGCTCGGGTGTGATCCGTCGCTTGCCGAACATCTCAACGCCTCACGAAAGGCACGCCAAGTCCCATGCGGGTCCGCGGCCGGGCTGCAGGCCCGACCGTACCTGCTGGTACTTTATGGCGAAATGGCGTGACGAGGCCGTCCATGGCGTTACGCCGCACGCCGGAACACCAGGGAGGCATTGGTGCCTCCGAACCCGAAGGAGTTCGACAGCACGGTCTCGATCGGCTTCGTCCTCGCCTCGTGCGGCGCGAGATCGATCGGCGTCTCGACCGACGGATTGTCGAGATTCAGGGTCGGGGGCGCGATGCCGTCTCGGATCGCCAGGACCGAGAAGATCGCCTCGACCGATCCGGCCGCACCGAGAAGATGCCCGATCGCCGACTTCGTGGAGGACATGACGAGCTTGCCGGCGGCGTTGCCGACCAGGCGCTCGACCGCCCTCAATTCGAGTTCGTCGCCCATCGGCGTCGAGGTGCCATGGGCGTTGATGTAGTCGATGTCCGAGGCCGAGATCCCGGCCCGTTTCACGGCCGCGCTCATGCAGCGAAAGGCGCCGTCGCCGTCCTCGGCCGGGGAGGTGATGTGATAGGCGTCCCCGGACAGGCCATAGCCGATGACTTCGGCATAGATCTTGGCGCCGCGGGCCATGGCGTGTTCGTATTCCTCGAGTACCACGATCCCGGCGCCCTCCCCCATGACGAAGCCGTCGCGGTCGCGGTCATAGGGGCGTGAGGCCCGGACCGGATCGTCGTTGTAGCCGGTCGAGAGCGCCCGGCACGCGGCGAAACCGGCGAGGGAGAGCCGGTTGATCGGCGATTCCGCGCCGCCCGCGACCATCACGTCCGCATCCCCGAAGGCGATCAGCCGGGACGCGTCGCCGATCGCGTGCGAGCCGGTCGAGCAGGCGGTCACCACGGAATGGTTCGGTCCCTTGAGGCCATGCGCGATCGAGACATAGCCCGAGGCGAGATTGATGATCCGTCCCGGGATGAAGAAGGGCGAGATCCGGCGAGGACCCTTCTCGTAGAGGGTGATCGAGGCATCGTAGATGCCGCCAATGCCTCCGATGCCGGAGCCGATCACGACACCCGTCGAGGTCTGGTCCTCGTAGCTCTCGGGATGCCAGTCGGCATCGTCGAGGGCCTGTTTCGCGGCCGTCATCGCGAAGACGATGAAAGGATCGACCTTGCGCTGGTCCTTGGGGTCCATCCACTGGTCGGGATCGAAGGTGCCCTCCGTCCCGTCGCCCCGCGGAATCATGCAGGCGATCTTGCAGGCGAGGTCCGAGACGTCGAAGGTGTCGACCCGGACGGCCCCGCTCTCACCTGCCAGTAGGCGGCGCCAGGTGGTCTCGACCCCGCAGCCGAGAGGGGTCACCATTCCGAGGCCGGTGACAACGACCCGCCGCATGTTGCTCACGCCCGTCGCGGCGTCAGGCCGCGAGAAGACCCGCGCGCATCAAGCCGCCGCGCTCTTGTCCAGGAACTTGATGGCGTCGCCGACGGTGACGATGGTCTCGGCCGCGTCGTCCGGGATCTCGACGTTGAACTCTTCCTCGAACGCCATGACGAGCTCGACCGTGTCGAGGCTGTCCGCCCCAAGATCATCGATGAAGTTCGCATTGTCGGTCACCTTGTCGGCTTCGACGCCGAGATGCTCCACGACAATCTTCTTCACGCGCTCAGCTGTATCGCTCATCACTATCCTCGCACATGCAAACTCGGCGGCCCGCCGAACCCCGGCGAGATTTCTCGATCGGGGCCGTCGGCATTGCAACGGCCCTGCCTGAAGTGGCCGTGCAAAGCCTTATTTTCGCCGCCGGTCAAGCCCTGCGCCGGCGCTGCGCGGCCCCTTGATGCCGCTCACAGCATCGCCATGCCGCCATTCACATGGATCGTCTGGCCCGTGACGTAGCCGGCCTCGTCGGATGCCAGATAGGCGACCGCCGCCGCGATCTCGGCGCCCTCTCCGAGCCGGCCCATCGGGACCTTCGCCAGGATCGCGGCGCGCTGCGCATCCGTCAGGCCTTCGGTCATCGGCGAGGCGATGAAGCCCGGCGCCACGACATTCGCCGTGATGCCGCGTGTCGCCACCTCGGCCGCCAGCGCCTTCACCATCCCGACGAGGCCCGCCTTGGACGCCACGTAATTCACCTGACCCGGATTCCCGATCGAGCCGACCACGGAGCCGATCGAGATGATACGGCCATGCCGGCGCCGCATCATGCCCTTCACGGCCGACCGCGTGAGCCTGAACGCCGCCGTGAGATTGACCGCGATCACGGTCTCCCAATCCTCATCCTTCATGCGCAGGAGAAGTCCGTCGCGGGTCACGCCGGCATTGTTGACCAGGATGTCGACATGCCCGCACGCCGCTTCCGCGGCCGGGACCAGGGCCTCGACGGCCGAAGGATCGGCGAGATCGCATGGCAGGATGTGAACGCGCTCGCCGAGTTCCCCGGCCAGTTCGGTGAGGGCCTCGAGACGCGTCCCTGACACGGCAACGGTCGCGCCCTGCCGGTGAAGAACCCTCGCCGCCGCTCCGCCGATGCCGCCCGTCGCGCCCGTGACGAGGGCTGTGCGTCCGGTGAGGTCAAACATGGGCGCCGGCCTCCAGGACCGTTCTGAGGGCGTCGAGATCCGAGGGCTGGCCGAAGGCGGCGGCGCTCGACCCGGTGGCGATCCGCTTCACGAGGCCGGTCAGCACCTTGCCGGCACCAACCTCGACGAACCGGTCGATCCCGAGCGCCGCCATGGCGACGACGCTCTCCCGCCAGCGCACGGTGGCGGTGACCTGCTGCACGAGCGCGGCCCGGATCGCGTCGGGGTCGGAGATCGGCGCAGCCTTGACATTGGCCACGACCGGCACTGCCGGCGCATGCAGGATCGTGCCGCCGAGGGCTTCCCGCATCGTCTCCGCCGCGGGCGCCATCAGCCCGCAATGGAAAGGCGCGGAGACGCTCAGCATGATCGCCCTCCGGGCGCCCCGACCCTGCGCGATCACGACGGCCCGCTCCACGGCCGCCTTGTGCCCCGACACGACGACCTGGCCCGGGCCGTTGTCGTTGGCAACATCGCAGACCTCGCCGCCGGTCGCGGCCTCGCGGGCGATCTCCTCGGCCACCTCGCGGTCGAGTCCGAGCAAAGCCGCCATGGCGCCGGCTCCGACCGGAACCGCGCGTTGCATCGCGTCGCCTCGGATCCGCAGAAGCCGGGCGGCGTCGCGGATCGAGAGCGAACCGGCAGCCGCAAGGGCCGAATATTCACCGAGCGAATGGCCGGCCACGACCCGGACGCCCCGGGCGAGATCCAGTCCGGCCTCGCTCTGCAGCACCCTGAAGGCGGCGAGACTCGCAGCCATAAGGGCAGGCTGCGCATTCGACGTCAGGTTGAGTTCCTCCGTCGGACCGTCGCGCATCAGGCCGGACAGGTTCTGCGACAGCGCCTCGTCGACCTCCGCCAGGACGGCCCGGGCTGCGGGAAACTTCGTCGCGAGGGCCGCACCCATGCCGACGGCCTGGCTGCCCTGACCTGGAAAGATGACCGCTAGCATATCCCGTCGTTCCACCCTGTTTCGGACCATCGATGCTGGCCGCACTTTGAGGCGGGAGGTCGCACCGGCCTGCGTCGAGTGTCAACCCGCGCTCCCCCTGGTTAGCCTGCGTTCAGGTTGAGACGCCGACGATGCCCGACGTGGCGCGCTGCCGCCGCCGGGAACCCTGTCCTCTCTGCAGCATTTTCCCGTCAAGGTGGCGGCGAATGGTTAGGAGTTTGAGATGTCCTTGAAGGTTTTGGGACTAGCGGGCGTGGCTGCGGCCACGCTGGTCGGATCGACCTTCGCGATGACCGAGAGCGCTGACGCGCGTCCCGGTTACCGCGGTGGCGGCTTTGCCCGCGGCGGCTTCGGCGGCCGGGGTTTTTACGGCGGGCGCGGCTATTACGGTGGGCGCGGGTATTACGGTGGGCGCGGCTATGGGCGCGGTTTCGGCTACGCCGGCGCGGGCATCCTCGGCGGCCTGGCGCTTGGTGCCTTCGCAGCCTCTACCTATCCGAGCTACGGCTATTACGGCGGCGGCTATTCTGGCTATTACGGCGGCGGATACCCGGCGTCTTATGGCGGCGGGTATTACCCGGCCTCATATAGCGGCGGATACTACCAGGCCTCCTATGGCGGATGCGTGCTGGAGCGCCAGCGGGTTCGCGGCCCGTATGGCTGGCATGTGCGAAAGGTCGAGGTCTGCTACCGGTAGACAGGTCGGCGGCCTTCCTCCGTTCTTGCTGTCATTGACAGGGCCGCGCGGCATCGCTGCGCGGCCCGTTCTTCGTCGACGCGGCCAAGTGCGGGGCCGGTCCTTGCTCCAGGACCGGCTTGGGTGTAGGGCGTTCCCAAACCCCGATATTAGCCGTGGAAGGAGCCGCCGGATGGCGCGCGTCACCGTTGAGGATTGCGTCGACAAGGTCGAGAACCGGTTCGAGCTCGTTCTGCTGGCGAGCCATCGCGCACGTCTTCTCGCCTCCGGTTCGCCGCTCACGATCGAGCGCGACCGCGACAAGAACCCGGTCGTGGCTCTCCGCGAGATCGCGGACGAGACCATCGCGCCCGACGACCTCAAGGAGCAGCTGATCCACTCGCTGCAGAAATATGTCGAGGTCGACGAGCCCGAGGCCGAAACGGTTCCGCTCCTCGGCTCGGCCGCGGCGGCCGTCCCGGCGGCTTCGTCCGACGACAAGGACGTGCAATTCGACAAGATGAGCGAAGAGGATCTGCTTCGCGGTCTCGAAGGTCTGGTGCCGCCGGCCGAGACCGACGACGACGAGGGCTGAGCCGGAGTTCAGGTCGCAGATGAGCCCGGCCCGGTGCCGGGTTGCGTTTCGTTGGCGGGCGTGAGGGTCTCCCAACAGATGGAACCGCTCTGAATTCGCCACGGCGGGAAGTCGGCTCGCCCAAGATGATGCGCCAATACGACCTCGTGGAGCGGGTCAAGCGCTACGACCCGAATGTCGACGAGGCCCTGCTCAATCGGGCCTACGTCTACGCGATGGTCGCCCACGGCAGCCAGACTCGGGCCTCCGGCGACCCCTTCGTCGCCCACCCGCTCGAAGTCGCCGCGATCCTGACCGACCTGAAGCTCGATTCCGCGACGATCGTGGCGGCGGTCCTGCACGACACGGTCGAGGACACGGCGACCACGCTCGAGGAGATCAACCGCATCTTCGGTCAGGAGATCGGCTCCCTCGTCGATGGGCTGACCAAGATCAAGCGGCTCGATCTCGTGTCGCGGCAGGCCGCCCAGGGCGAGAATTTCCGAAAGCTTCTTCTCGCCGTTGCGGCCGACCTCCGCGTCCTCTTCGTCAAGCTCGCCGACCGTCTGCATAACATGCGGACGCTGGGCTTCATGCCGCCGGAGAAACGCAAGCGCATCGCCCAGGAGACGCTCGACATCTACGCGCCGCTCGCCGGCCGCATGGGCATCCAGGAGATCCGGAACGAACTCGAGGACCTGGCCTTCCGGAACCTCAACCCCGAGGCCTACGGCACCATCTCGGGTCGGCTGAAGGACCTCAGCCAGCGCAACGAGACCCTGGTCGAGGAGGTGGAAGCCGGGCTGAGGCTGAAGCTCGCGGCCAGCGGCGTGAAGGCCGAGGTGAGCGGACGCCGCAAGAGCTCCTATTCGATCTGGCGCAAGATGGAGCGCAAGTCCGTCGCCTTCGAGCAGCTCTCGGATGTCTATGGCTTCCGCCTCATCGTCGACGGGGTCGACGATTGCTACCGCGCGCTGGGTATCGTCCACACGGCCTGGCCCGCCGTGCCGGGCCGCTTCAAGGATTACATCTCGAATCCGAAGCAGAACGATTATTCCTCGCTGCACACGACGGTGATCGGGCCCCGCTCGCAGCGGGTCGAGCTGCAGATCCGCACCCACGACATGGAGGATGTCGCCGAATACGGCATTGCCGCCCACGCGCTCTACCGGGACGGCGCCGCGGCGCTCGCCTCCGAGAGCCGCGCCTATCAATGGCTCCGCCGGACGGTGGATCTTCTGGCGGAGGGCGACAGTCCCGAGGAATTCCTGGAACATACCCGGCTCGAGCTGTTCCACGATCAGGTTTTCTGCTTCACCCCGAAGGGGCGGCTCATCGCGCTGCCCCGCGGCGGCAACGCCATCGATTTCGCCTATGCCGTGCATACCGACGTCGGCAACACGGCCGTCGGCGCGAAGATCAACGGCCGCATGGCCCCGCTCTTCAACGAGCTGCAGAACGGCGACGAGGTCGAGATCGTCCGGGCGGATGGCCAGAGCCCGCCGCCCGCCTGGGAATCGCTCGTCGTCACCGGCAAGGCCAGGGCCGCGATCCGGCGCGCGGCCAAGGCCGCGACCCGCCGCCAATATGCCGGCCTCGGCCGCCAGATCCTGGAACGCGCCTTCCAGCGCGCCGGCAAGGCGTTTTCGGACGAGAAAGTCCGGGGCGCCCTCCCCCGCCTGGCCCGGGCCTCGATCGACGACGTGCTCGCGGCCGTGGGCCGGGGCGAGATGTTCTCCGGCGACGTCGTCCGGGGCGTCTATCCGGATTACGTCGAGCGGCGTGGTGACGGCGAGGCCGCCCGCTCGCTCGCGGCTCGGGCCAACAGCGCCGGACCGCCCACGGACGCGCTCCCGATCCGTGGCATCGAGGCCGATATCGCTGTCCGCTTCGCCCCGAACGGAGGCGCGGTCCCGGGCGACCGCATCGTCGGCATCCTGACGCCTGGCGAGGGCGTCACGATCTACCCGATCCAGAGCCGGGCACTCGCCGATTTCGACAACGATCCGGAGCGTTGGATCGACGTGCGATGGGATGTCGAGGCGGGTGCCGGACGCCGCTTTCCGGCACGTCTCTCCCTGCAGTCGATCAACGAGCCGGGCAGCCTCGCCCAGATCGCTCAGGTCATCGCCGACCACGACGGCAATATCGAGAACATCTCGATGCACCGGCGCACGCCGGACTTCACCCAGGTCACCGTCGATCTCTCCGTCTTCGACCTGAAGCACCTGACGGCCATCATCTCCGAGCTTCGTGCGAAGTCGGCCGTGAACAAGGTCGAGCGCGCCACCGGATGACGTCGCTGCAATCTGCCCAGGACCGCCGGTCGTGAGCACGCGTCTCGACCATCAGCGGAGCGCGATCTCTCGTGGGCGCCTGCTCGAATGGGCGCTCGTCCTCGTCTCGCTCTGCCTCCCCGCGATCCTGTTCAGCCTGGCCGCATGGCGGAACCACGAGGAGGTGCTGGCCTCGTCGGAGGTCCGGATCGAGCGCACGGTTCGCATCCTGCAGGAGCATGCCGTCAAGGTGTTCGAGACTCATCGTCTCGTCATCGAGCAGGTCAACCTGCGCGCCCGGTTCATGGACTGGTCGAGCGAAGCCGACCGGACGGACCTCCACGCCTTGATGAAGGGGCTTCAGGACAGCCTCGACCAGGTCGCCACGATCACCCTCACGGATGAATTGGGGAGGCTGAAGGCCAGCAGCCGCCTCCATCCGGTCGATGCGTCGATCGCCTTCGCGGACCGGGACTGGTTCCAGGCCGTGAGGGACGACGCCCCCAAGCGGCCCTTCGTCTCGCGCTCCTATATCGGTCGCCAATCCGGACAATCCGTCTTCAACATCGTGGGCAGGGCGGCCGCCGCCGACGGCGCCTTCGGCGGCGCGGTCGCGGTCTCGGTCGACCGCAGCTATTTCGACCGCTTCTATCGCCGGGTCGAGACGGACCCGACCCATTCCGTCGTGCTCGTTCGCCAGGACGGGACCATCCTGGCCCGCGATCCCAACACGAGCCAGGTCCGGCTCAGCAGCGACGGCGCCTTCTTCACCTGGCTCCGGATGGGGTCGCCGGACCGCCTGGTCAGCGCCCACGCGATCCGGGACGGGGTTCCCCGGATCTATGGCTTCCGCCAGGTCGGCGAGTATCCGGTCTATGTCGGATACGGCCTGACGCGCGCGACCGCGCTCGATCCCTGGTGGCGGAATCTCGAGGTCTTCGGCCTCGTCGCGGCGCTCGCCGCCTTGGCGCTCCTGGCCGTCTCGGCCCTCGCGATCCGACAGTCACGGCGCGAGACTGCGGCCCTCGCCGGCCTCGAAACCGCACGCGCGGACCTCGCTGCCGCGAATACGACACTCGAAGAGCAGGTCGCCGAGCGCACGGCCGAGCTCCGCGACTCGAACGAGGAGATGCAGCGCTACGCCTATATCGTCAGCCACGACCTGCGCGCGCCACTCGTGAACGTCATGGGGTTCACGAAGGAACTCGCAACGCTCAAGCCCGAGCTCCTGGCCGCCGGCATCCTTCCGCCCGAGGCCGACGCGCGGGCCGAGGTGGAGCGCGATTTCGACGAGGCCATCGGTTTCATCTCGGCCGCGATCCAGAAGATGGAGGGCCTGATCAACGCCATCCTGCGGCTGTCGCGGGAGGGCCGTCGCTCCTTCGCACCGGAACGCCTGGACATGACGCGTCTCGTCCAGGGCCTCGCGGACGCCCAGCGCCATCAGGCCGATGTCGCGCACGCCACGGTCGAGGTCGGCGCGCTGCCGGACATCGTCGCCGACCGGGTCGCCGTGGAGCAGGTCTTCGGCAACCTCCTCGACAATGCGGTGAAGTATCTCGATCCGGCGAGGCCCGGGCGGGTCTCCATCACGGGCACCTCCTTGGGCCGGCATGTGCGCTACAGGGTCGAGGATAACGGTCGCGGCATCGCCGCCGCCGATCATGGCCGCGTCTTCGACCTGTTCCGGCGCTCGGGAATGCAGGATCGCCCGGGCGAGGGTATCGGTCTCGCGCATGTTCGCACGCTGGTCCGGGCGATGGGCGGTCGGATCGAGCTCGAGTCCCAGCTCGGGCGCGGCACGACCTTCACCGTGACCCTGCCGGCCCGTTTCCGGGGCGAAGCGGGGGAATTGGACGCGGCTTGAAGGTCAGGCCGGGCGGGGCTCGGCCCGGAGCCAGCTCACGACGTCGGCCGCATTCCGGTCGGGCGGGAAGACCGGATAGAACACCTTCGTGACCCGGCCCGTATCGACGACCATCGTCAGCCGTCGCAGCAGGGTCATCCCGGCGACCTCGAAGACGGGAAGCCGGGCGGCGACCGCGAAAGTGAGCGCCGCATCGGACAGGAGCGGAAACGGCAGGTGCAGCCGGGCCGCTACCTCCTGCTGGTAGGGCACGTCCTGCGTCGAGAGCCCGAACAGGTGATCCACCCCGAGCCCGCGGAGCTCTTCCGCATGATCCCGGAAGGCGCAGGATTGCGGCGTGCAGCCCCGGGCGCCCGGGATCGCGTCCCAGCCGTCGGGATTCGGCCTGCCGGGCTCGCCGGTGCGCGGATAGGCATAGACGACGCTGCGGCCCGGGAGCCGCGCGAGCGACACCGTCCCGCCATCCGTCGCCGGGAGCGGGACGTCCGGCAATGCCGAGCCCTCGAGATGCGAGGCGCCGCCGTCGTCCGGCGGGACCGGAAGACCGACGGGAAGCTCCGTCCAGCTCGCGCCGAGAGCCTCCAACATCAGCCCTTGCTCCTCATCAGCCGGGCCTTTTCCCGATCCCAGTCCTTCTTCTTCTCGCTCTCGCGCTTGTCGTGGAGCTGCTTGCCGCGCCCGAGACCGATCTCGACCTTCGCGCGCCCGCGATCGTTGAAGTAAAGCTTGAGCGGGATGAGCGTGAACCCCTCCCGCTGCGTCGCGCCGATGAACTTGTCGATCTGGCGCTTGTGCAGGAGCAGCCGCCTGGGCCGCCGGGGCTCGTGGTTGAACCGGTTCGCCTGCAGGTATTCCGGGATGTTGGCGTTGAAGAGGAAGATCTCGTTGCCGGACGGGCCGGCATAGGATTCCCCGATCGTGACCTTGTTCGCCCGCAGCGACTTCACCTCGGTGCCGGTCAGCGCGATGCCGGCCTCGACCGTGTCGATGATCTCGTAGTTGAACCGGGCCCTGCGGTTGTCGGCGACGATCCGGTTCGGCGAGGCGTTCTTGTCCTTCCCAGCCATCAGGCGTTCAACAACCCCGCATGGACCATGGCGGACCGGATCGCGGCCTTCGTCGGCGGCGTGACCGGCAGCATGGGGAGCCGAATCTCCTCGTTGCCGCGACCGAGCAGCGACAGCCCGCATTTCGCGCCCGCGAGGCCGGGCTCGAGGAAGATCGCGTCATGCAGCGGGATCAGACGATCCTGCACCTTGAGCGCGCCGGCATAGTCGCCGGACAGCGACGTCCTGTGCAATTCGGCGCAGAGCGCCGGCGCGACATTCGCCACGACCGAGATGCAACCATGCCCGCCCGCGGCGTTATAGGCGAGCGCGGTCATATCCTCGCCTGAAAGCTGGAGGAAATCGGGTCCCATCGCGTGGCGCTGCTGCGAGACGCGGGCAAGATTCGCGGTCGCGTCCTTCACGCCGGCGATGTTCGGCAATTCGTAGAGCCGGCTCATCGTGGCGACGGACATGTCGATCACGGAGCGGGGCGGGATGTTGTAGATGATGATCGGGATGCCGACCGCGTCGTTCACGGCCTTGAAGTGAAGGAACATGCCTTCTTGAGTGGGCTTGTTGTAATACGGGGTGACGACCAGGACCGCATTCGCGCCGGCCTTCTCGGCATGGCGGGCGAGCGCCACGGCCTCCGCGGTCGAGTTCGAGCCGGCACCCGCGATCACCGGAACCCGGCCGCTTGCCTCCGACAGGCAGACCTCGACCACGCGCTTGTGCTCGTCATGGGTCAGGGTCGGGCTCTCGCCCGTGGTGCCGACCGGCACGAGACCGTCCGTGCCGCTCTCGATTTGCCAGTCGACCTGGGCGCGGAACGCGGCTTCGTCGAACTCGCCGTCCCGGAACGGCGTCACGAGCGCGGTGAGCGACCCTCGAAGACGACGGGTGGCCATCGTGGTTTCCTCCCTGGCGCCACCGGCTCCAGCTGTCCGACACATAGAGCGCCCTCCCGGGTGAGGCAAACCGCACCATGACGTCCCGCCTTCTTTGCCTCCCTCTCCTGTCCGCTCTCGCCTTCTCGATCCTCGGCACGGCTGCCGTCGCCGCGCCCGAGGAGACGAAGCCGCCGGAAACGAATGCGGCCGCACGGCCCGACCTCCCGCTCCTCCGCGACGCGGTCACGGCCTATCGCCGCGGCGATCTCGCCGCCGGCGACGCGATGCGGGCGCGTGCGGAGAGCGCAGCTGCCGGACTATTCCTGGAATGGGCCGCCCTGCGGCTCGGCGGCATGACGGTCTCCTTCGAGCGAGTCGCGGCATTCTCGGTCGCCAACCCGGACTTTCCGGGCCAGAGCTGGCTCAGGCGGCGGGGCGAGGAGGCGCTGCTGGTCGAGCGCAAGCCACCGTCCCTCGTCCGGGCCTATTTCGCGCGGGAACGCCCCCAGACCCCGGCCGGCAAGCTCGCGCTCGCCCAGGCCTTCCGGGCCGACGGTCTGGTCGATGATGCCGGCGCCCTGATCCGGGAGACGTGGCGCAACGACATGTTCGGGCGCGATCTCGAATTGCGCATCCTCGACGCCTTCAACGACGCCCTCACGATCACCGACCATCGCGCCCGGATGGCCCGTTTCCTTGGCCGCGAGAATTGGGAGGGCGGACGCCGGGCCGCCAGCTATGCTGGCGAGGGTTACGACACGCTGGTCCGGGCACGCACAGCCGTCGAGGATCGCGCCCGCAACGCGCAGAAGCTGGTCGATTCGGTGCCGGCGGCGCTGAAGACGGAAATCCCGTTTCTGTTCGCACGCGCCCAGCTGCTGCGCAGGTCCGACAAGGCGACCGAGGCCGCCCGCCTCCTCGCGGATCTCACGCGGGATCCGGCCATTCTGGTCGACGGCGACGTCTGGTGGGTCGAGCGCCGGCTCGTCGCCCGGAAGCTGCTGGACGACGGGGATCCGAAGGCCGCCTACGCGGTCGTGAACGGGCACGGCGCCTCGACCACGGAGCGCCGGATCGAGGCGGAGTTCATGGCCGGCTGGATCGCGCTGCGGTTCATGAACGAACCCCCGACCGCACGGCGCCATTTCGACCGGGCCGCCGCCCTGGCCATGACGCCGATTTCGCTGGCGCGGGTCGCCTATTGGCAGGGCCGCGCGGCGGAGGCGGCGGGTTCAGGCGAGGAGGCGAAGTGGTTCTATGCGCGGGCCTCGTCGCACGGCATCACCTATTACGGCCAGCTCGCGGCTGCGAAGCTTGGCATCACCGCTCCGGTCGTTCGCCCGGCAAGCGATCCGTCGAGTCCGGGCCGTCTTGCCGCCGCCCGCACGCCCCTCGTAGAGGCGGTCACTCTCGCCTACGCGGCCGGCCTGCGGGAGCTGGCCTCGCCGCTGGCGCTCGAATTCGCGCGCGGCTCGACGGAGCTTCCTCAGCTCGAGGCCGTCGCCGAGATCGTCGCCGAGAACCAGGATGTCCGCACGCTGCTGACGCTCGGCAAGCTCGCCACCCAGCGCGGCTTGCCGTTGGACGAGGCAGCCTTTCCGATCATCGGCGTGCCGGTCTACGAGCCGCTCGGCCCTGGGGTGGAGCCCGCGATGGTCCATGCGATCGCGCGCCAGGAAAGCGCCTTTGATCCCGCCGCCGGGTCGGGGGCCGGAGCGCGCGGATTGATGCAGCTGATGCCCGGAACGGCCCAGGCCACGGCCAAGAAGGCCGGCATTGCCTACGAGCCCGGCCGCATCCTCGAAGCCGTCTACAATGCACGCCTCGGTTCGGCCCATCTCGCCGACCTGATGGAGGATTGGAAGGGCGCCTTCATCCTGGTCTTCGCTTCCTATAATGCCGGCCCCGGTAACACCAGGAAGTGGATCCAGGCCTATGGCGACCCGCGCGACCCCGGGGTCGACCCGGTGGATTGGGTCGAGCGGATCCCCTTCTCGGAAACCCGGAACTACGTCCAGCGCGTGATGGAGAACCTCCAGGTCTACCGCCGCCGGCTCGACGCCAGGAGCGCCCTCCTGATCGAGACCGACCTGAAGGGGAGCAGCCAGCCACGATCCACCGCCGCCGCGGGACCCGAAGCCTCCCCTCCGGCTCAGCCCGCCAGGACAGGTTCGACGATCCGATGAGCGGGGCGGCTTTTTCGGATGTCTGGACCCGTTCCGAGGACGGGCTCCGGCTGCATGCGAGGCTCTACGGGCCCCTGCCGTCGGGCCGTCTTCCGGTCGTCTGCCTGCCCGGCCTGACCCGGAACAGCTCGGAATTCCATGCCCTTGCGGCCATGCTGCGGGCCGATGATCCGGACCGCGCCGTGCTGGCCGTGGATTATCGAGGCCGGGGCCTGTCCGATCACGATCCGGATTTCGCCCATTACACGATCGCGGTCGAGACCGCGGATCTCCTTCGTCTGCTCGTGGAACTCGGCATCCGGGAGGCGACTTTCATCGGCGTGTCGCGTGGCGGCATGATCGGGATGGGGCTCGCGGCCACGCAGCCCGGCCTCGTTCGGGGACTGGTCCTCAACGACATCGGCCCGGTGATCGAGCGTGAGGGCCTGCTCCGGATCAAGGGCTATGTCGGCCGGCTCGGGGCGCCCGCGGATCTTGCCGAGGGGGCTGCCCTCCTCCGGGCGCGCTTCGGCCCGCATTTCCCGAACCTGACCGAGGCGGAGTGGCAGGACTGGGCCGAGACGGTCTGGACCGAAAAGGACGGCCGCCTCGTCGCAGCTTACGATCCGGCCCTCGCCCGCACCCTGGACGCGATCGAGCCCGACTCGCCGATCCCTGATCTCTGGCCCTTCTTCGACGCGCTCGGCTCCGTGCCCGTCATGGTCGTCCGGGGCGCGAATTCGGACCTGCTTTCGGCCGCGACGGTGATCGAGATGGCCAGGCGCCATTCCGATCTCGAGACGGTCGAGGTCGCGGACGAGGGCCATACGCCCCTCCTGCACAGGTCGGCCCTCGCCTCCCGCATCGCTGCCTTCCTTCGACGCGCCGCGGCGGCGCCCCCGGCTGCCGCTAAACCGGCGTAGCGGCGGAGGCGGTCGGGCTGGCGACCGCCGCCGGTCTGTCCCGGCCGGCGCCATTCGCTTCCGACGGTCGCGCCGGCGCTGTCGTGACAGGTTGATCCGGCGCGAGATCGTCGTCTCTGCGGCGGATGACGCGGCGTAGGCCGGTGCCGGCCAGCGCACCGACGAGGTAGGCGACGGCCAAGCTCACGCCGATGTCGAGCCACAGCCCCGCCGTGCCCGGCACCACCTGGCTCCAGACGGCCAGGCAGGCCGACGCGAGGAGAACCAGGATCCCGGTTCGAAATGGGTTTCGGGCGCTCGGCGCCGATCGGCCCCGTCCGCCTAGAGCGGCGAAGAGAAGGCCGAGCACGGCCGCCAAGGCGAGAGCTGGCCAGAGGCGCTCGAGCAGAAAGATCATCGGGCGTTTCTCATGGGGAGACGGCGAATTCGGTCCGCTCGCCCGCGCTCGCCGGCGGCTGACCCGCACCGGCCGCAGTGGCTGTCGCGGGCGCGCCGGCCGCGCTCGCGGATCCCGCGGCCGTGAGACGGGCCGTGGCACCCCGCTCGACGAGGGCGGAGACAAGCGTCGTGGCCCGCGCCGTCGCGAGCGCCCGGCCGTCGGCGACGCCGTCCAGACGATGCGCGACCGCGATCCGCGCCGTGCCGCAGCGGCGGACGATGTCGGCCAGCCCGTCGAGCGCCGCCCGGCTCTGGGGCGACAGCTCGGCCTTGCCGGGCTGGAACCGCACCGGGTCACGACGCGCCGCCTCGGCCAGCACATCCGCGCAGGTCATCGCGTCGAGCGATCGTTCCGGTGCGACCGGCTCGACGACGATCGAGGCGGACCAGCCCGGGGGCACGGATTTCGGAACCGCATCCCGGGCCCGCGCCGCGAGCTGGCCATAGAGTATCCGGCCGGAGAGACGGAGGTCGGTGTCGCGAATCACGGCTTCGCCCTCGGCGAAATCGGCGAGAGCCTCCAGGGCGGCGCGCTGTGCCTCCGGGAAACCGGCCGGCGCACCGTCCGCGACGACCCGCTGGTCATTGAGCCTCTCGCCCGGATACCGGGCAGAGACGAGAGCGGCGACCTCGCGCCGCTCCCGCTCGCCCGGAACGAAGCCCGTCAGGACGACCCGGCCTCCGGAACGGCGGGCAACGACCCGGAACGGCGACGCTGCGACCGCCACGATCGCGATCGGCCCGGCTTCGATGCCGGCCGGAATCGATTGCCGGATCCGGGTCTCGATAGCGCCGAGCCGCAGCTTGTCGACGCCCTGCCCGGAGAAGCGAAACCGTTGCTCGGCGAGTTCGGCCGTACCGGCCTGGAGTTCCGCCAGCGCCGCCACGATCGATCCCGTGAAGGCCCGGAAATCGACACCCGATTCGAGGCCGCCCGCCGTCTGCATGTCGTCCGTGACGGCGACGTCCGGCAAAGCCGCCCTGGCGCTCTGCACAAGTTCCGCTCGCAGCGTTTCGGACGGGACGAACCCTCCGAAGCGGATGCCGCCTTCGTCGCGTCGGGCCGACCAGGAATAGGACGGCACGACGGGCGGCTCGATCGTGATCGCTTCGACCGCGAAGCCGGCCGGTGGCGAGTTCACGGCCGCGAGCGTGGCCCGATAGGACGCGAAGTCCGGCGTGACCGCCCGGACGCGGAGGCTGCGATCGGAGATGGATGCCTCGCCCGAAGTCGCTCGCGACAAGACGTCCAGGAGAAAACGGGCCGCCGCCTCGAAGCCGGGCGGGGCGCCCGTGGCCAATTTCAGCCGATCGTCGACGGCTTCGGCGGAGACGAGGGTCCCGGCCTGCTCGACCAGGGCGGCCCGATCTTCGGCGCTCGATACGCCGCCTGCGAAGGAGAACCCGCCTTCGCTTCGCCTGATTGTCATCGCGAAGGGTGTCATGGCGACCGGGGCAGCGACCTCGGTCCGGACCGACCGGACCCCGGGGAGGGACCGGATCGCGGTTTCGCTCAGGCTCCTGACGTCGCCCGTCAGACCGAGATCGGCCACCAGCGTGACGTCCCGACCGTCGACCTGGGCTCGGGCTCGGTAGCGTGCGAGACCAGCCTCTCCAGCACCCGGATCGGCGAGCCGGATCGTGCTCCGCCTGATCGCCTGTTCGATCGCGGGAACGAGATGAAGGCCGGTCAAGCCGCAGAGGAGGGCCAGCGCGGGGAGGCCGTAGGTCCAGCCTGCCGGCCGGTGCCCTCCGGTCACCGGTTCGGTCTCCCCGCCCGATGGGGGTTCTTGCTCTGTCACGCTCTTTCGTCGACCCGATCACGCGGCCGCATCGCCGCGCCGGTCATGAGCCTCAAGATCGGGACGTCTTTGAGGCCGAAGGGGCCTCACAACGAAAAAGCCCCGGCACAAGGCCGGGGCTCGGATCGCTCGATACGTCGAGAGATCAGAAGTCGCGCTGGACGCGCATCCGGACGATGACGTTGTCGTCGACCTTGACCGTCCGCGGCACGCCGCCGACCGTGACCGGCTTGTTCGAGTCGATCACACGGCCGTTGCTGGCGCCGCCGAGGAACTCGATCCGCTGGTAGAGGGCCTCGACACCGATATCGAGATCCTTGACGGGCGACCAGACCAGGTTCGAACCGGCAACCACGTTGCTGTAGTCCTTGGCGAACCCGCTGAAGATACCGCCCGGTCCCGATGCCGTAGCGGCAGGAATGCCACCCGGAGCCGCGAACACGCCGATTAGCGGGGACGCCGCACCGCGCAGAGCGCGATCGAACTCGGTGCGGCCGTAGCTGCCGAAGAACGCCTGACGCCATTCCGGAGCCCAGTAGTGCAGGTAGGCGGCGGTGCCGGACCAGGAGGTGGTCAGGTGCGTCCGGCCATTCGTGTCGACGGCCATGTCGTAGCCGCCCGGAACGTTCGTGCCGCTGAACCGGTTCGTATAGGTGGCCCCAAGCGACTCCGACCCCTGCGGGACGTAGATGCCGGTGTAGGAACCAGCGCCTTCCGCGTACGCCGCCTGCAGCCAGAGCACGTCGCCGGTTCCGATCGCCGGCATGTTGAGCTTCAAACCACCTTGCACGGCGTAGCCGTACTCGGCATCCGGAACCCGCGCGACCGGCGCGCCAGCGGGCACCGCGCCGCCATTCACGGCGAACGCGCCAGTCACGAAGTTGCCGGTGCGGAGTTCATGCACAGCCGCGGAAACCTGCGCCGCGCCCCAAGGAGCGTCGTAACGGACCGCGCCGACGAAGTCGGGCAGGTGGTTACGCTGCGCCACGTCGATATTGATCGCCGACAGCGGAGTGCCATTCGCCGCGAAGGTCAGGCCGACCGGGGTCGGGGCGATCTGACCGAGGAAGATGTTGGCCGAACCCGTCGAGGTGTTGCCGCTGGTAGCGGTGCCGATGGTGGGCGTGAAGGCGAAGGTCGGGTTACGCCGAGCGATCGGGTCTTCCATCGACAGCGTCGCCGAGAAGCCCTGCCCGAAGGTGAAGGTGTAGGCGAGCAGGTTGGTCGAGGCGACGTCCGAGCCGACGGTCAGGCCGCTGAACTCGAGGTCGTGAGCGTAGAAGTCATAGAAGGACGAAGCGCGACCGGCCGTGAACCCGGCGAACTGGATGAAGGCCTTGTCGACTTCGACATACTTCTGAGCGCGGCCGAACGTGTCCTGGCCAAGGCCCGGGAACGCGTTGGCGTAGCGCTGCTGGGTGCCCGAGGTCAGCTGGGCGCCGGTGCGGGAATGAATTTCGAAGCGGACGAAGGCGCGCAGGGTGCCGAAGGCGGTCTGCGTGCGGGCGTCGATGTTGAGACGGCCCAGGCCGCGGAAGCCGGACACGTCGCTGTTACGGGTGCGGTTCGAAACGTACTGGTATTCGAAGCGAGCACGACCGCCGACCCGGAGGCACGTATCGGTGCCCGGGATGAAGAAGAAGCCGGCACCCTGCGCGGTGCAGACACGAACGTATTCGACCGGCACGGCCTTCCGGGTCGGAAGGTCGGCTGCCTGAGCCCCGGCGACCGCGCAGAGACCTGCGGCAGACCCGAGGAGAAGGCTCTTCATGAGCTTCATGTTGATCTCCAAAGTTAGAACCTCGGGCTTCGGTTCACCGCCGACCCACTCCCAGGTCGACCGCTTGTCCTTACCCCCAAAAACCTGGCGTCTGCGTCGCCTATCGGCTTATCGCTTCGGCCCGATCGCGATGAAGTAGTCCCCGTCGCAAAGTCACCATGATTGAGGCCGGGGCTTCGATCAACCGATCCGAGCGGTTTTGGGGGCATGCGAAGGGGGTTTCCAATTCGCTGTTGCTAAACAGCAACGAAGCGGCCAAGGCAGAGGTCGTACCAATACCTAAGCCACTGAGATACCAGCATTAACGACGGTGGAACCAGCCCCGTGTTGCGTCGCGGCATCAAAACCACACCCTGGCTGACGGCCGGTCCTCGTCACAGGAGAACCTCGACCAGGAAGGGCCCCCGATGCGCGAGGCCGGCCCGCATTGCGGCCACAAACTCGCCCAGGTCGGAGGCGCGTCGCGCCTCGACCCCGTAGCCGCGGGCGAGGCTCACCCAATCCACCGGCGGGTTGTCGAGGCTGAGCATATCCAAGGCCTTGCGGCCCGGATTGGCCCCGACATGGGCGAGTTCCGCCCGCAGGATGGCATACGACCGGTTCGCCCAGATCAGCGTCAGGACGTCGAGATTCTCGCGCGCCTGGGTCCAGAGCGTCTGCGCCGTGTAGAGAGCGCTGCCGTCGGCCTGCAGGTTCACGACCTTCCTGTCGGGGCAGGCGACGGCCGCGCCGGTCGCGAGCGGGATCCCGAGTCCGATCGACCCTCCCGTGAGCTGAAGCCAATCGTGCGGCGGGGCTTGCCGCGTGGCCGGAAAGAAGCCGCGGCCGGTGGTGACCGATTCGTCGCAGACGATGGCGCCCTCGGGAAGCAGCGCGCCGAGCGCCTGGGCCAGCGTGTCGCCGTCGAGAGCGCCGGCGGTCGGCACGGCCGGAGGTGGCGAACCGGGCCGGACCGACGGGGCCGCGGCGCCGAGCGCGTCCGCCAGCCGGGCGAGCGCGTCGACCTGGTCCTCCGCGGGTTCCGCGAGGACCAGGACCTCGCAATCCGGCGGCGCCAGGAGGCTCGGCTTGTTCGGATAGGCGAAGAAGGCGACGGGCTGGGTCGTGCCGACCACGACGAGGTGGCGGACGCCGGCGAGCGCCGCCAGCGCGGCATCGACCGGATAGGGCAGGCGCTCGATCGGGACGCGACCCGCGCCGCGCTCCATCCTGGCATTCGAGACCTGGGCCAGCATGCGGGCGCCGGTCCGGGCGGCGATGCGGTCGGCGAGCGCGAGCCCGTCGGCCCGGACCGCACGGTCGCCGAGGAAGAGCATGGCCGGCTCGCCCGACCGGAGAACGCGCGCCGCCTCGGTGACCCGCGCCTCGTCGACCTTGGCTCGAGCCGCCACCGCAGGCACAGTCGCGACGGGGCCGCCGTCGCCCCAGGCCGTGTCGGCCGGGAGGATCAGGGTGGCGACCCCGCCCGGCGCTGCCCGGGCGGCCGCGATCGCCTCGGCACCGTCCGCCGCCACCTGGCGCGAATCGGGCGAAGTCCTGACCCAGGCCGAGACCGGCCGGGCGATCGACTCGATGTCGCTCGTCAGCGGCGCGTCGTAGGCCCGGTGATAGGTGGCGTGCTCGCCCACGATGTTGACCACGGGCGAGCGCGCACGGCGGGCGTTGTGCAGATTGGCGAGGCCGTTGCCGAGGCCCGGGCCGAGATGCAGCAGCGTCGAGGCCGGCTTGTTGGCCATCCGGGCATAACCGTCGGCAGCCCCGGTCGCGCCGCCTTCGAACAGGCAAAGCACGCAGCGCATGCCGTCGACCCGGTCGAGCGCGGCCACGAAATGCATCTCGGAGGTGCCCGGATTGGTGAAGGAGACCTCGACGCCTCCCTGGACGAGCGTACGGACGAGGCTCTCGGCGCCGTTCATCCCGGTATCAGGCCGCTCGCCCGTCATGCTGCCGTCCTCTCGCATCGCGTCCTCTGATCCTGTGACCCCGAGACCGGCCTCGGGATGTGCGGCGACATTGGTTCGAATTCCCGCCCCGGGACAAGGCGAGCGCCTGCATGGCCAGGTCTCGCCGGATGGCTGGCCAAGGCCGGGCCCCTTCCCTATCGAGCGGATACCAGGGAGGCATCATGATCGCGCGACGAACACTGCTGGCGGCCGCAGCCTCGTCTTTGGCCGCGCGACCGGGCTGGGCAAGCTGGAGCCCTCGCCGGATCGTCACCATCGTCGTGCCCTATCCGGCGGGCGGGGCGACCGACGTCTTCGCCCGGATCGTGGCCCGCGAGATCGCCCCCGAACTCGGCCAGAACGTGGTCGTCGAGAACGCGCCCGGCGCCTCAGGTGCGGTCGGAACACGGCGGGTCGCCAGGGCGGAGCCGGACGGCCATACCCTCGTCCTCTCCACGAACCAGACCCACGCGACCAACATCTCGCTGCTGCGGGACGGCGGCGGCTACGACCCGGTCCGGGACTTCACAATGCTCGGCGGCCTGGCCGATCTCCAGCACCTGCTCGTGGTCCGGAAGGACCTGCCTGTCCGGACCGTCGCGGAGTTCCTGGCGCTCGGGAAGGCAGCGACGCCCAAGCTGACCTGCGCCTCGACAGGGATCGGCTCCGCCTCCCATCTCACGATGGAGCTGTTCCGGGCAAAGACCGGCATCGATCTCGTCCACGTCCCCTATCGGGGCGCCGCTCCCCTCCTGCAGGACTTGGTCGGCGGCCGGGTCGACCTCGCCTTCGCGACCGTGCCGACCGTTCTGGGCCAGGTCCAGGCGGGCGAGCTGAGGGCCCTGGCCGTCGCCTCGCCCTCCCCCTCGCCGCAGGTGCCGGACGCGCCCATCCTGTCCCGCGAGGGCGTGGCCGGCGTCGACGCCGATGCCTGGATCGCGATCTTCGGGCCGGCGGGCCTGCCGGGCGAAATCCGGGACCGCTATGCCGGGCTTATCCGGGCGGCGCTCGCGAGGCCGGAGGTCGCGGCCGCGGCCGCAGCCCAGGGCATGCTGCTGAACTGGCGCGAACCGGAATCCTTCGGCCGTTTCCAGCAGGCGGATATCCAGCGCTGGGCCGACATCATCCGGGCCGCCAATGTCAGCACCGAGTAAGGCTTGACCCCGTCGAACGCGTCATCCCACTAACTCCGCTGCAGACGTCCCTTGAGGCCGGGAGATCATTCATGGACCAGCGCGGCGAGCTCGAGCCTTGGCAATGGCCCGAGGAGCATTGGCGCCAGCTCGTGAACCAGGCCCGCGCGGGCCGGCCGCTCCGGCCCAAGAGCTGGCCCGGCGGCGCGCGCTGCGCGGTCGCGCTCTCCTTCGATTCCGACCACGAGACGAACGAGCTCCGCGACGGCGGCAAGTCGATCGGCCGCCTATCCTGGGGCCAATACGGCAACCGCGTCGGCGTGCCCCGCATCCTCGACCTCCTCGACCGGTACGGCGCCAAGGCGACCTTCTACGTGCCGGCCGTGGCCGCGCTCCTCTATCCGGACGAGCAGCGCCGGGTCGTGCGGGAGGGGCACGAGATCGGCATCCATAGCTGGATCCACGAGCTGAACTCGGTCCTGCCCTACGAGGCCGAGCGCGACCTCATGTTCCGTGCCGCCGACGTGCTGGAAGAGATCACCGGTGTCCGGCCGGTCGGGATGCGGACGGCCTCGTGGGATTTCAGCCCGAACACGCTCCGGATCGAGAAGGAATACGGGCTCCTCTACGATTCGTCGCTGATGGCGGACGAGGATTGCTACGAGCTGCTGCTCGACGGCGTGCCGACCGGCATCGTCGAGCTGCCGGTGGAATGGGTCCGCGACGATGCGGTCTATTTCATGATGAACCGCTTCTCGTCGCTCAGGCCCTACACCCCGCCCGAGGGCGTGTTCGACATCTTCCGGCGCGAATTCGACGCCGCCTACGAGGCCGGCGGGCTGTTCCAGCTCACCTGCCATCCGCATATTATCGGCTACCGGTCCCGCATCTGGATCCTTGAAGAGCTCATCCGGCACGCGAAGGCGAAGGGCCACGTGTGGTTCGCGACCCATGCGGAGGTCGCGACCTATGCGCGGGACCACGCCGAGGCAACTGCCGAGACCGCCCGATGAGCCAGGTGATTCCACTCGGCATCGTCTTCAACGGCGCGACCGGCGAACTCGCCCGCAAGCACCACCTCCCGGGCCTCGTCGCGATGGGACGCGAGGGCGGGCTTCCGCTCGCCAATGGCGGCCGGGTCGTGCCCGACGTGATCCTGGTCGGGCGAAGCGAGAGCAAGCTCCGGGATACGTCGGCGGAGACGGGATTTGCCCGCTGGACGACCGATCTCGACGCGGCCCTCGCCGAGCCCGGGATCAGCATCTGTTTCGACGCGGCCCCGTCAGGCATGAGGGTCGGCGTGGTCCGCAAGGCGATCGCGGCCGGCAAGCATGTCTATGTCGAGAAGCCGATCGCGGGCTCCCTCGACGACGCGCTCGCGATCAGCCGCGAGGCGGTCGCGGCCGGGCTGAAGAACGGCACGGTGCAGGACAAGCTGTTCCTGCCGGGCTTTGCGGCCCTGCTCGGTCTCAGCCGATCTGGATTCTTCGGCCGGCTGCTCGAGGTGCGGGTCGAGATGGGGCGCTGGGTCTTCGACGGGGAGACGACTCCCGGCCAGCGCCCGAGCTGGAACTATCGCAGCCGCGACGGCGGAGGCCTCATCCTCGATATGTTCCCGCATTGGCGCTACATGCTGGACGCGCTCGCGGGCGAGGTCACAGCCGTCAGCGCCACCTGCCGCACCCAGATACCGAGCCGGCGCGACGAGGCCGGACAGCCCTACCCCGTCGATGTCGACGACAGCGTCTTCGCCTCGCTCGAACTCGCGAGCGGCGCGATCGCCTCGGTGAATTGCAGCTGGGCGACCCGTGTCCGGCGCGAATTCCCGATCCAGGTCCAGATCGACGGCACGGACGGCTCGGCCGTCGCGGGCCCCTTCGGCTGCTGGTCGCAGCGCGCCGACCATGCGCCGGCCGGTCCGCTCGCCTCCGCCATCCCGGGCAATCCGCGCTTCTTCGACAATTGGGACGCGGTGCCGCTCGCCCAGACTTACACCGGCAGCTACCGGGCCGGCTGGGAGCTCTTCATCCGCCACGTCCTCGAGGACGCGCCTTTCCCCTACAGCCTGATGGAGGGCGCGAAGGGGGTGCAGCTCGCGGAACTCGCCTACCGGAGCAACCGCGAGCGGCGCTGGATCGACGTGCCGAAGCTCGGGTAATCACCGCTCCTGCCGGCGAAAGCCGGCACCCAGACGGCGCCTGGGCCCCGGCTTGTGCCGGGGCGAGCGGCCGAGAGGGTCAAGCCGGGCGGTGCAGCTCCGGCCGGGTGCGCGTCACGGTACGCCGCCCGTTCTTGAACACGGCCAGCGGCTGAGCGATCTCGGCCACGGCCTGGGTCGGCGAGGTCGCATCGATCACGACGATGTCGGCCGGGTTGCCGACCGCGATCCCGTAATCGGTCAGGTTCATCAGCCGGGCCGAGCGATCGGTCAGCATGGAGAAACATTCGGCGATGCCGTCGCGGCTGCCGACCTGGAGCACGTTCGCGTGCAGGTTCGCCATGCGGAGCAGCGAGCAATCCCCGAAGGGCGTGAACGGGTTCAGGATGTTGTTCGTGGAGAGCGAGCAGTTGCAGCCATTCGCGACGAACAAATTCGCGTCCACGAGGCCTCGCCGGACATTGTAGGTCTGGTCGCGGCCCATCAGGAAGAGGTCGGTCGCGGGCAGCACGGTCACGGCCACGCCGGCATCGCCGAGCCGGCGCGCCCAGACGGCCTGCTCGTCCGGCGGCATGGTCGAGAGCTTGGTCCCGTGTCCGAAGGCGACCCGGCCGCCCCAGCCGTATTGCTCGGTGAGGTCGCAGACCAGCACCGCATCGAGATGCTCGGGCGACGCCCCTGAATCGAGATGCATGTCGATGTCGGCATCGAAGTCGCGCGCGATCTCGAAGACGCGGCGGATCTGGGCGGCGTGGTCGCTGTCGTAATTCGGGGCCGCCCCGACGACCCGCGCGCCGCGCCGCATGGCTTCGACCATCAGCTCGTCCGTGCCCGGATTGTTGGTCAGGCCCTCCTGCGGCATGACGCAGATCTCGATCTCGATCGCCCAGGCATATTCGGCGACGAGCGCCTGCACGCCCTCGAAGCCGCGCAGCCCGACCTTGGGATCGACCTCGACATGCGCGCGCATCCGGGTCGCGCCGTTCGCGATGCAGCGCTCGAGCGTGGTCTTCGCCCGCTCGTGGACATCCTCGACCGTGAAGGTGTGCTTGACGTCCGATACCCGCTCCATCGCGAGGTGGCCGCGGCCGGCCGGCTCGGGCGCGCAGCGGTCGATGATGCGGGACTTGTCAAGATGGATGTGGGTTTCGACGAGCCCCCCGCAGCACAGGCACCCCGCCGCATCATGCTCCGGCGCGTCGCAGCTGAGCCCGCGCTCGACCGCCGCGATGCGGGAACCGGCGAAACCGATATCGACGAGGTCGTCGCGCCCTGGCAGACGCGCGTTGCGGATCACGTAATCGATCATGGGAGGAGCGGGCCACCGAGGGCGAAGCGGTCCGCTTCGCGGAGAGACGTAAGCGGTCCGCCTATGCTAGAATTGCGCCCATGTCAGCAGCCCCCACCGTGACGGTCGATCTCTCTCCCGAAGCCGCCCGCGCCGTCGTCGACGCGGTGGAATCGGGTGAGTTTCCGAACGCGAGCGCCGTGATCGAGGCCGTCGTCCAGAGCTGGCAGTCGGAGCGTGGAGAGCTGTTCGACTACACCCCCGACGAGCTGGACCGTCTCGCGGAAGAGGCGGAAGCGAGCGGCCCCGGCAGGACAGTCGACTTCGAGAGGCTAGCCCGCGAGGCGCGACAGGGATTCGAGGCCGAGACGTCCAAGGCGTGACGCGACGGCTGATCCTTTCGCCGGCAGCCGAACGCGACCTCGTCGGCATCTGGCGGTACATCGAGACCGACAATCGTGCTGCGGCGGACCGCTTCCTGCGCCTCCTCGGGGCGAAGAGCGACCTTCTCCTCGCCTTTCCCGGCCTCGGCCGCACCTGGAGACCCATGGGCCAACGCAGGATCTACCCTGTCCGCGACTACCTCATCCTGTATCGCGAGACGGCGGACGGCATCCTGGTTCTTCGCTACATCCATGGCCGTCGCGACCTGCCGAACCGGCTGTAGCGCCGACTTACGACATCACGCGATACAGCTCGCGGTTGATCTCGCCGACGAGATGCAGGAACCGATCGGCGAGCCGCGTCTCGCGATCGCGCGGGCGAGGCAGGTCGATCGGGAAAACCCGGTGGATGCGGCCGGGCCGGGCGCTCATCAGCACCACCGTGTCCGATAGGAACACGGCCTCGGCCAGGGAATGCGTCACGAAGAGCACCGTCTTGCGGTAATGCTGCCAGACCCGCATCAGCTCGAAAGCCATGCGGTCGCGGGTAATCTCGTCGAGGGCCGCGAAGGGTTCGTCCATCAGGAGGACAGCCGGGTCGAGCGCGAGCGCGCGTGCGAGCGCGGCACGGCTCTGCATCCCGCCCGAGAGCTGGTGCGGGCGCTTTCCCTCGAAGCCCTTCAGGCCGACGAGATCCAGCAGCGCCGGCACATCCGCCTTGCGGCGGCTGCCGCCGCGGCCCGCGACCAGGTCTTCGAGCAGCCGGACATTGTCGTCGATCCGCAGCCACGGCATCAGGTTCGCCTGCTGCGACACGAGGCCGATGCGGCCCTGCCTGCGCAGGTCCGAGGGCGCAGCCCCACCGATCCGGACCGAGCCGTCGGTCGGCGGCATGAGGTCGGCCACCACCCTCAGAAGGGTGCTCTTGCCGCAGCCTGACGGGCCGACGAGGGACACGAAGGCCCCATCCGGAACGTCGAGGTCGATCCCCGACAGGGCGTCGACCCGCTCCGACGTGCCGAAGCCATAGGTGACCTCGACGCCCCGGACATGGATCGCGGCATTCTCGTCCTGCCGGGAGACAGGCCGGGCGGAAGACAAGACGGTCGGAGCCACGGTCGCGGTCGCGCTAATGGGCGGCCTTGCCCCGGACGGCCTGACTCAGGGTTTTCGCCTCGTCGAGACCTTCGACGACCGCGTTCGTATACATCTCGCCTGGGCTCGGCTTCTTGGGCAAGTCGCCCGAGGCATGCAGGATGTCGATCGAGGATTGCCACTTGGCGTCGTTCATCATCCCGAAGCGGGTCGCGTAGTCCGGGGTATCGTAGAGGCTGTAGATGATGCCGAGCTTCTGGGTCTCGAGCTTGAGATCGCGATCGGGCGAGACCTTCACGATCTCGGCCACCGCCTTCTCCATGTTGTCCCGCGTCCAGAGATAGCTCTTCATCGTGGCGCGGACGAAGCGCCGGACGAGGTCCGGGTTGGATTTGAGGAGCGCGTCGCCCGTGTAGAGGACCGTGCCGTAGAATTGCACGCCGTAATCCTTCACCGGCATCACGCTCGTCGGAAAACCCTTCATGTCGAGCGTGAGCGCCTGACCGAAGGCATAGCCGAAGGCCGCGTCGACCTGGCCCGCCGCCAGCATCTGGATCTCGGCGCCGCGCGCCACATTCACGAATTCGACGTCGCTCGCCGTGAGTCCGCCCCGGGCGAGAAGCGGCTCGACGAGCCCTTTCACGTTCGACGGGAACCAGGCCATCTTCTTGCCCTTCATCTTGGCCGGCGTGTCGATCCCGCTCTTCTTCAGCGTGATGACGGAGAAGGGGTTGTCGGGCTCGTCCGCCATGATGGCGACGACCGGCAGGCCGGAGCCGCGCGCCTTGATGAAGCCGTCGGCATTCGCCAGGCCGAACTGCTCGCGGTCGGTGGCGATGAAGATCTCGTTCTGCTGGCCGGCCGAGGGCGGGCGGATCTCGAGGTCGATCCCCTCCTGCTCGTAGAAGCCTTGCACCTTGCCGCCGTAGAAGGGCGCATGCATCCCCCAGGGCGTGAAGTTGATCCGCATGACGACCTTGTCGGCCGCGTGGCCGGGCCCGGCGAGGGCGGCAAGCGCTGTCACCACGACCGCCAGAAGGGCTGCGAAATGCCTCGTCATCGTGATCCCCGTCTCGGTCTGCGGCGCCGTCAGGCCTGGGTGGTGGTGGAATCGCCGGCATTCTTGCGCCAGGCGATCAGGCCCTCGGCCGTCGACATCAACCAGAAGAAGGCCGTGCCGATGACCGCGAGCGCGATGATGGCCGCGAAGGAGCGGGCGGTGTTGAAGTTGAAGCTCCCCGACAGGACGAGATAGCCGAGGCCGTTCGAGGCCGCGAGCCATTCCGCCACGATGGCGCCCAGGACCGCGAGCGTCGTGGCGATACGGAGGCCCGCGAAGATATAGGGCAGCGCGTAAGGCAGCCGCAGCCGGAAGAAGGTCTGCCGTTCCGTCGCGGCGACCGACCGGAATACGTCGCGCAGCCCGCGGTCGACCTCGTGGAAGCCGACCATGGTGTTGATGACGATCGGGAAGAAGGCGATCGAGGCGACGACCAGGATCTTGGAGGCCGGCCCCGCCCCGACCCAGACGAGGATCAGGGGTGCGATCGCGATCTTCGGGACGCTCTGCAGGCCGACGAAGATCGGCATGATCAGTCGTTCGACCAGGGGAAACCGGATCATCAGGGCCGAGACCGCCAGCGCGAACAGGACGGCTGCCGCATAGCCGGTCAGGATGCTCCAGATGCTCTGGAGGGCGTGCATTCGAATGAGAGGCCATTCGTCATAGGCGAGGCGCGCGATCTCGCTCGGGGCCGGCAAAAGGAAGCGCGGAATGTCGAGCCCGCGCACCGCCGTTTCCCAGATCGCGAGCAGGACGAGGATCAGGAGAGCCGGGCTGGCCCTCTCGAGATCGCGCGCCCACGAGCGGCGTGCCGACCGCGACGGAGCAGCGACCCCGACCGGGGCCTCTCGCGCCGCCACGTCACTCATCGCCCGACATCCGTGATCGCATCCAGGACCTCCGCTGGCGGAGCGCCCTGTAGCACGGATCGGGCCGGGTGGCCTGAGGGCCGAGCATATGGGTTGCGTCCAGCCGCAAAGCGCGTGATCGGGGGCGCGATCTCGCCGCGCCGATCTTCACCCCAGCATGGATGACAACATGAACCGCATCACCGGTCGGTCGGCCTTCCTGGCGCTGCTTCGGGACGAGGGGATCACGCATCTCTTCGGCAATCCCGGCACGACCGAGTTGCCGATCATGCATGCCCTCAAGGACCATCCCGAGATCACCTACGTGATGGCCATGCAGGAGAGTCTCGTCGTCGCGATGGCGGACGGGTTCAGCCGGGCCTCGGGCCGGCTCGTCGCCTGCAACGTCCACGTCGCGCCGGGCCTCGGGAACGCGATGGGCGCGCTCTACAACGCGAAATTCACAGGCACGCCGATGATCCTGACGGCCGGCCAGCAGGAGCAGGGGCACGGCCTCACCGAGCCGCTCCTCTACGACCCGCTCGTCCGCATCGCCGAGCCGCTCGTGAAATGGGCGGTCGAGGTCACCCGTCTCGAGGACCTGCCCCGCATCGTCCGCCGCGCGGCCAAGATCGCGACCACGCCGCCGACCGGCCCCGTCTTCATCTCGCTGCCGGGCGACATCCTGAACGCGGAGGCCGGGATCGATCTCGGGCGGTCGACCCGTGTCGACACGCGGGTCAGGCCCTCGGACGAGGCCCTGCAGGCGCTCGCGCGCCGCATCCTCGCGGCGGAAAGGCCGGCGATCGTCGTCGGCGACGAGGTCGTACGGAGCGATGCGCTCGAGGAGGCGGCCGCCTTCGCGACGATTCTGGGCTGTCCCGTCTTCCAGCAGAGCGTGCCCTATGGCGCCCATTTCCTGTCCGAACACCCGTGCTTCCTGGGCGCATTGACGCGCAGCCAGACTCAGGTCCGCTCGGCCCTGTCCCCCTACGATCTCCTCGTCGTGCTGGGCGCCGATCCGCTCCGCATGTCGGTCTATAGCGAGGTCGATCCGCTGCCGGATGGCCTTCCGATGGTGCAGGTCGGTCTCGTCGACGGCGACCTCGCCAAGAACTACGCGGTCGAGATCGCGCTCAAGGCCGACGTGAAAGAGACGCTGCGGGCCATCATGCCGGTTCTCCGGGAGGCCGGGGGCGCGCGCCTCCTGGAGCGGGCGGAGGCCGGCCGAGCCGCGCTCGCCTCGACGAACTGGCGGGCGAAGCGGGCCAGGCTCGTGGCCGAGATCACCGGTCGGCGCGACCGAAGCCCGCTCGATCCGGATTGGCTGGCCCTGCAGATCGTCGAGGCCATGCCCGAGAACGCGATCCTGGTCGAGGAGGCGCTGACCTCGTCCCGCCACATCCCGTCTCTGCGGGCGCATCGCGATCGCTACGGCTTCCACGGGCTGGCGTCGGGCGGGATCGGATGGGGATTGCCGGCCGCCGTGGGCGCCAGCCTCGCGAATCCGGACCGGCCGGTCGTGTGCTTCTCCGGCGACGGCAGCGCGATGTATTCGATACAGGCACTCTGGACGGCCGCCAAACACAAGCTGCCGCTCACCGTCGTCATCGCGAATAACGGCGGCTACCGGATCATCAAGCAGCGGCTCCTCGCCTTCCATGCCGACGACCATTTCGTCGGCATGGATTTCACCGATCCGGCGGTCGATTTGACCGGACTGGCGCGCGCCCTCGGGTTGGAGGCGAGCCGGGTGACGGAGGCGGACGATCTCGCGCCGCGTCTCGGGGCAGCGATGAGGGCGCCCGGCCCGACGCTGATCGAGGTGATGGTCGACGGATCGGTGGCGTCCGGCTGAGAGCCGCCGGCGCAGGGTGAACGCCGTCCGGGTTTCTGGCGGCACCTCCCGGATCGTCGGTTGAATGCGGTCGAGAAATCCGGTTAGCTCGGGTCAACCGTCAGGCCGGCCTTCCAGCAGCCGCCAAGCTCGGATGGAAAACATGAGCGCCAGCGCCACCCTCGCCCCGTCTTCGCCGGCAGGGACGGCCACGATCGCGGACGACCTCCTCTTCGAGATCCGCGACGGCATCGCCCGCATCACGTTCAACCGTCCCCAGGCCCGGAACGCGCTGACCTTCGCGATGTACGAGCGGTTGGCCGAGATCTGCCGCGAGGTCGAGGGCGACCGCTCCGTCAAGGCCATGATCCTGACCGGCGCCGGCGAGAAGGCCTTCGCGTCCGGGACGGACATCTCGCAATTCCGGGAGTTCAAGACCGGGCAGGATGCGCTCGATTACGAGTCGCGCATCGACAAGATGCTCGGCACGCTCGAGCAATGCCGCGTTCCCACGATCGCGGCCATCTCCGGCGCCTGCGCCGGCGGCGGGGCGGGGATCGCGGCCTGCTGCGACCTCCGCATCGGGACCGAGAGCGCGAAATTCGGCTTTCCGATCGCCCGGACGCTCGGCAATTGCCTGTCGATGTCTAACATCAGCCGGCTCACGGCCCTGATCGGCCCGGCGCGCGTGAAGGACATCATCTTCACGGCCCGCTTCGTCGACGCGCGGGAAGCGCTCTCGATCGGCCTCCTGACGGAGGTCGTGCCGGACACCGCTTCCCTCCACCAGCGGGCCGAGGAGATGGCCCGTTCCATCGCCAACCACGCCCCCCTCACCCTCAGGGCCACGAAGGAGGCGGTCCGTCGCCTCGCCAAGCGCCTGACGCGCGAAGAGGGTGAGGACCTGATCCTGATGTGCTACATGAGCCAGGACTTCCGGGAAGGCATGGACGCCTTCCTCAACAAGCGCCCGCCGCACTGGAAGGGCGAATAGGCCGAGGCTCGGTCACAGACCGCGAGGAGGAGACGCGATGGGCCCGCTCGCGGGATTGAAGGTCGTCGACCTGACGCATGTCATGGCCGGCCCGACCTGCACGCTGATGCTGGCCGACATGGGCGCGGACGTGATCAAGGTCGAGAAGAGCCCGGGCGGCGACGACACGCGCCATTCCGTGCCGCCGAAGGTCGGCGACCAGGCCGCGTCCTTCCTGATGATGAACCGCAACAAGCGCGGCATCGTGGTGGACCTGAAGACGAAAGGCGGCGCGGAGGTGCTGCACCGCCTGATCCGAACGGCGGACGCCGTCGTCGAGAATTTCGGGCCGGACGTGATGGATCGCCTCGGCTTCGGCTACGAGGCCCTGAAGATAGAGCATCCGGGGCTGATCTACTGCTCGCTGTCGGGCTTCGGACGGACCGGCCCCTACCGTCACCGCCGCGGCTTCGACCTCGTCGCCCAGGCGATGAGCGGGATCATGACCTTCACGGGCGACGGCCCGGACTCGCCGCCCGCGAAATGCGGGCCGCCGCTCTCCGACATCACCGCCGGCATCCTGGCCGCGCTCGGCATCGCGGCAGCCTACGCCCACCGCCTGAAGACCGGCGAGGGACAATGGGTCGAGACCTCGCTCTTCGAAGCGGCCCTCGTCCAGACTTATTGGCAATCGGCGATCGCGCTCGCGACAGGGGAGGCTCCGCGCGCGATGGGCTCGGCCCATCCACTGAACGCGCCCTACCAGGCCTTCCAGGCCGTGGATGGCTGGATCGTGGTCGGCGGCGCGAACCAAACGAACTGGCGTCGGACCGTCGAGGCCCTCGGCGTGCCGGAACTCGCGAGCGATCCTCGCTTCGCCACGGGAGGGGCCCGCATGGCCAACCTCTCCGAACTCGAGGCGGAACTGGCGCCGCGCTTTCGAACCCGGCCCGCCGCGCATTGGCTGGACGCGCTGGAGACGGCCGGCGTACCCTGCGGCCCGGTGAACGACATGAACCAGGCGCTGGCGGATCCTCAGACGATTGCCCGGGAGATGGTCATCGACGTCGAGCATCCGACGGCCGGGCCGGTGAAGACGATTGGGCTGCCGATCAAGTTCTCGCGCACGCCCGGCAAGGTCCGGAAAGCCGCGCCCCTTTTTGGCGAGGACACGGTCGGCGTGCTGCAGGAGCACGGTTTCAGCGACGACGAGATCGCCGCCCTGGAGCGGGACGGCGCGGTAACGGCGCATCACGACGAAGCGACTCGCCAGACGGTCGCCTGAGACGACGAAGACGGTACGGGACGGAAACGCTGGAGGACGATATGGGACGATCATCGGGGATGGCGGTCGCCATTTGCGCCGCGCTCGGACTGGTCAGCGGCGCGGCCGCCGCGGCCGAGTGGAAACCGACCAAGGCGATCGAGCTGATCGCCACCGCGGGACCGGGCGGCGGAACGGATGTCTTCACCCGCACCGTCCAGAGCATCGTCACCAAGTACAAGCTGGTCACCCAGACGGTCACGGTGGTGAACAAGCCGGGCGGGAGCGGCGCCGAAGGCTATATCTACACGAAGTCGCAGGCCGGCGACCCGCATAAGCTCGTCTTCGGCACCTCGAATGCCTGGCAGCAGCCCCTGGTCTCGAAGCTCGCCTACCGGCACACCGACCTGACGCCGATCGCCGCAATGGTGCAGGACGAGTTCCTGCTCTGGGTGAAACAGGATTCGCCGATCAAGAGCGCGGCCGACTACGTCCAGGCCGGCAAGGCCCAGGAGACGAAGATGGGCGGCGCCCAGTCCAAGGATACGGACGAGGTGCTGACCCGGATGATCGCCAAGGAGGCGGGCATCCAGATCACCTTTATCCCGTTCAAGAGCGGCGCCGAGGCGGCCGTGCAGCTCGCCGGCGGCCATCTCGACTCGCATGTCAACAACCCGAGCGAGAGCGTCGGACAATGGAAGGGCGCGACGCAGCGCCCGATCTGCGCCTTCAGCCCTCGGCGCCTGCCCGAGGGCGCCAAGGTCACGCAGACCGAGAGCTGGCATGACATCCCGACCTGCCTCGAATCCGGCCTCAACATCCCGCAATTCCAGCAGCCCCGCACCGTGTGGCTGCCCGGCAAGGTCACGCCCGACCAGGTCGCCTTCTATGTCGACCTGATGCGGAAGGTTCAGGCCACGCCGGAATGGAAGGAGTATATCGCCCGAACCTCGCAGACGGACACGTTCCTGGCCGGCGACGCGTACCAGGCTTTCATCACCGAGGATCTGGAGCGCGGCCGCAAGGTGGCCGCCCAGGAAGGATGGCTCGTGTCCGACTAGCGGGCCGACCGCCATGATCTCGCGGCCCAATCTCGAGCGGCTGACCGCGCTCCTGACCGGCGCGTTCGGCGTCGCCGTCGCGGTCTCGAGTGTCAGTAACGGTATCGGCTGGTCGAGGGCGGGGGTCGAGGCCGGCACCTTCCCCTTCGCGCTCGGGCTGATCGTGACCGCGGCCAGCGTCTACAATTTCGTTGCGGACGGCTGGATCTGGCCCCTCCGGGTGCAGGCGATCGGCTGGGGCCACTTCAAGCAGAGCGGCGCCCTCTTCCTGCCTGCCGTCGCCCTCGTCGTCGCGATGCCGATCGTCGGGCTCCACCTCGCCGCGGCCCTCTACGTGTTCGGAACCTACACGGTGCAGAGCCGGATCTCGCCGCTCCGAGCCGCCGCGGCCGGGATCGCGACCGCCGCCTGCCTCTACGTGCTCTTCGACATGCTGTTCCAGGTCAGCCTCCCGCTCGGCGCCCTCGGCGCGGCCCTCGGCTTCTAGGAGGTCCCTTGGAGAACCTCGATTCGCTGATCCACGGCTTCGGGATCGCGCTGACCGGCTACCACATCACGCTGATGGTGGTGGGCGTGCTGCTCGGCCTGGTGGTCGGAGTCCTGCCGGGCCTCGGCGCCCCGAATGGGGTATCGCTCCTCTTGCCGCTCACCTTCGGAATGCAGCCCGTCTCGGCCATCATCCTCCTGTCCAGCATGTATTGGGGCGCGCTGTTCGGCGGCTCGGTCACCTCGATCCTGTTCAACATCCCGGGCGAGCCCTCGTCCGTCGCGACCACCTTCGACGGCTACCCGATGGCCCGGGACGGGCGCGCCAGCACGGCGCTCGCGACCGCCTTCGGCTCGGCCGCGATCGGCGCACTGGTCGGCGTCGTGCTCATCACCTGCGTGGCCTCCTGGGTCGCGCAGGCCGCCCTCGCCTTCGGGCCGGCAGAGTATTTCGCCGTCTACTTCCTGGCCTTCGCGAGCTTCGTCGGCATGGGCGGCGGCGCACCGATGAAAACCGTCGTGTCGCTCGCGATCGGCTTTGCGATCGCGGCGATCGGGATCGACACCGTCTCGGGCGCCGTGCGGCTGAATTTCGGCGTGGACGAACTCGTCAAGGGCGTGAGCTTCGTGGTCGCCGTCATGGGCCTGTTCGGGATCGGCGAGCTCCTGCTCGCGGTCGAGGAGGACGTGCGGGCGAGATCCGTCGCGTCCCGCGTGCACTGGGGGGAGGTGTTCAGGGCGCTGGCCCGGCTGCCGCGCCATTGGGTCGCCCTCGTCCGCAGCGTCGCGGTCGGCTGCTGGATGGGGATCACGCCGGGCGGCCCGACCGCCGCCTCCTTCATGAGCTACGGGCTCGCCAAGCGCTTCTCCCCGCGCCGCGCGTATTTCGGCCAGGGCGAGCCGGAGGGCATCATCGCGCCCGAAGCGGCCGACCATGCGGCCGGGACGAGCGCGCTCCTGCCAATGCTGTCCCTCGGCATCCCGGGCTCGGCGACCGCGGCCGTAATGCTGGGCGGCCTGATGATCTGGGGCCTGAATCCCGGCCCCATGCTGTTCATCGAGCAGACGGACTTCGTCTGGGGGCTGATCGCGTCCATGTATCTCGGGAATATCGTGGCCGTCGTGCTCGTGATCCTGACGGTGCCCATCTTCGCCGCCCTGATGCGGGTGCCCTTCTTCATCATCGCTCCCCTGATCTTCATCGTCTGCGTCGTCGGCGCCTATTCCGTGTCGAACTCGCAGATGGACGTCGTCCTGATGATGGGCTTCGGCCTGCTCGGCTACCTGTTCAAGAAGCTCGACTATCCGATCGCGCCGCTCGTCCTCGCCATCGTCATCGGCGACAAGGCCGAGGATGCGTTCCGGCAATCCATGCTGCTCTCCAACGGCTCGCTCCGGATCTTCGTGGCGAACCCGCTCGTCACGACCCTGGTGCTGATCGGCTTCACCCTCCTGATGCTGCCGCTGGTGCAGCGGCTCGCCGGCTGGCGGACCCGCCGCGCCGCCATCATCGATTGAGGCATCGACACCGCGAATGTTCTCGACCGTTCTCTCGGTCGTCCTGCCCGTCATCGTCATCGTGGCGATCGGATTCGGCTGGTCGCGGCTCGGCCGCTCGCTGAACTCGAAGGAGATGACCGCGATCGTCTCGGACATCGCGACCCCCTGCCTGATCGTCAGCACCTTCCAGGCGAGCCGTCTCTCCTTCGAGGCCTTCGCCGCGATGCTCGGCGCGACGGCGACCGCGATCCTCCTGTTCGCCGCCATCGGCGCCGTGATCCTGCGTCTCGCGGGGCTCCGGCTGCGCACCTTCCTGCCCTCGATCGCCTTCCCGAATGCCGGCAATCTCGGTCTGCCGATCGCCCTCTACGGCTTTGGGCAGGAAGGGCTCGGCTACGCGATCGCGTATTTCTCGATCTCGTCGGTCGCGAATTACACGCTCGGGCAGACCATCGCGTCAGGCCGGGCCGATTGGCGCGGGCTCGCGCGGCTGCCGATCCTCTATGCCGTGGCCATCGGGGTCGGGCTCGCCTTCTGGAAGGTGGAGCTGCCGGGCTGGATCGGCAGCACGATCGGCCTTCTCGGCAACATCACCGTGCCGGTGTTGCTGCTCCTGTTGGGATCGTCGCTGAGCCAGCTCAAGGTCGGCTCGATGGGCCGGGCCCTCTTCGTCTCCGTCGTCCGGATCGGGCTCGGGGCGGCGGTGGGCTTCTCGGTCGCGGCCGCCTTCGGGCTCACCGGAACGTTGCGGGCCGTGCTCATCCTGCAATGCTCGAACCCGGTCGCGGTCTATAACTACCTCTTCGCCCAGCGCTGGAACAACGAGCCCGAAGCCGTCGCGGGCGTCGTGGTGATCTCGACCCTGATCTCGCTCGTGACGATTCCGCTGCTCTTGATCGTGCTTCTTCCCTGACGGTCAGGGGTTCCCGACCGTCGTCGGAGCGCGAGATCCTTCAAGCGGCAGCAGAAACTTGGCTTCGTAGATCCGGCGGGCTTTCCCCATGTGCTCGACGGAGAGCATGTCGAGCGATGCCGAATCCGCCTGTCGGACGGCCTCGACCATGCGGGCATGCTCCTCGCACGCCTGCCGGAGCGCGTGCGGGTCGGCGACGCCGTAGGCCCGCACCGGGAAACTGAGCCAGTCATGCAGGCGGATCGACTCGGCCAGGTACTGGTTCTCGCACAGCCCATAGAGCTGCCGGTGGAACGCCATGTTGCTGCGGTGGATCGCGATCAGGTCCCCCTTCGCCGACGCCTGCTCGTGAGCCAGGAGGGCCAGCTCCAGCGCGGCGAGCGCGTTCGGGTCGGGCGGCAGCCGCATCATGGCGACGGCGGCCCGGTGCAGCACGGCCCGAGTGGCATAGAGCTGTTCGAGCTGGTCGGCGTCGAAGCGGCGGATTTCGGCACCGCGATGGCGCGGCTTGATGACGACGCCGAGCCGCTCGAGCTCCGCCAGCGCCGCCCGCACGACATGCCGCTTGGCGCCGTAATCCTCCATCAGGTGATCCTCGATCAGGCGCGTCCTCGGCAGGATGCGGCCCCGGATCACATCGGTCTCGATCGCCGCGATCACGGCCTCGACGGGGTGGCGTAGCGGCTCGGCGATGCTCGCCGGCATAGGGCTCGGCATCGACGCCCTTCTCGGATCAGGTCGCACGCGCCCGCAGGTCGCACGCGCCCGCAGGTCGCGGGGGCTTATCGATAAGATCATCGCACTTCTTATCGGCATCGACCTGCTGGAGGAACACCGCTTTCCGCTCCATACCGCGATCCGGGAGGGATAGAATGAACGTCCGACTAGGATCCGAGGTCGCGAACGCGACCGACGACGTCATCGTCAGCATCAATCCGGCCGACGGATCGGTCGCCGGCACGGTCGAGGCGACCAGCCCGGCCGAACTCGATGCCGTCGTCGAGCGCGCCTGGACGGCGTTCCGGTCCTCGGGATGGCCGACGCTGCTGCCGCACCGCCGCGCTCTCTTGCTCCAGAAGGTCGCCGACGGCCTCGCGGCCCAGAAGGAGAGCCTGGCCCAGCTCCAGATGGCCGATAACGGCAAGCCGCTGGGCGAGTGCCGCGGCATGGTCGATTCCGCCATCGGGACCTTCCGCTACTACGCGGGCGTCTGCGAGACGATCGAGACGGACGTCACCCCCCGCCGGGGCGACTACCTGTCCTTCACGTTGCTCGAGCCCTTCGGCGTGGTGGCGGCGATCACGCCCTGGAATTCGCCCATTATGAACGACGCGACCAAGGTCGCGCCTGCGCTCGCGGCCGGCAACGCCGTCATCCTGAAGCCTTCCGAGGATTCGCCGCTCCTCGCGCCGGAGCTCGCCCGCATCGCGCTCGCGGCCGGGTTGCCGGAAGGCCTGCTGCAGGTCGTGCAGGGGCGCGGACCGGAAATCGGCTCGGCCCTCGTCGCGCATCCGGGTGTTCGCATGATTTCCTTCACGGGCGGCACGGCGACGGGCCGCGCCATCGGCCGCGTGGCCGGCGAGCGGCTCGTGCCGGCCGCGCTCGAACTCGGCGGCAAGTCGCCTCACATCGTCTTCGCCGACGCCGATCTCGACCACGCGGTCGCGGCCGTGGTGGCCGGCATCTTCGGCTCGGCCGGCCAGTCCTGCGTGGCGGGTTCGCGCCTCTTCATCGAGGCGTCGATCTACGACGACGTCCTCGCGCGCGTGGTCGTGCGGACGAAGAGCCTGAGGGTCGCGCCGCCTGACGCGCCGGGCGTCGAGGTGGGACCCCTCGCCTCCTTCCACCATCGCGACCGCGTCCACCGTTTCGTGGAGCGTGCGCGAGAGGAAGGCGGCCGCATTCTCTGCGGCGGGGCCGCACCGGCCGGGGACGAGTTCGACGCCGGCGCCTATTACCTGCCGACCGTCATCGACAGGCTCGGGCCGGAGGCGCTGACCTGCCAGGAGGAGGCCTTCGGACCGGTCCTGGTCGCGCTCCCGTTCGGGGACGAACAGGACCTGATCGCCCAGGCGAACGGCACCGCCTTCGGTCTCGCCTGCGGGATCTGGTCGGACAACTTCAAGCGCTGCTGGCGGGTCGGCCGCGCGCTCGAGGCCGGCTCGGTCTGGGTCAACACCTACAAGCAATCCGTGACCTCGACGCCCTTCGGCGGCTTCAAGAGCAGCGGGCTCGGCCGCGAAAAGGGCATCGACGGCCTCCGTCTCTATGCACAGGTGAAGAGCATGTATTTCGGATTGCACGAGCAGCCCCTGGAGGTGGCCCGATGAGCGCCGCCGTGAAGCGTCGCCCCGAAGCCTCCGTCCGGATCGCGGGTGGCCGGTTCATGGTCATCGGCGGCGCGAGCCTCGTCGGCTCCGCGACCTGCGAGGAGCTTCTTAGGCAGGGCGCGGCCGAAATCCGGCTGTTCGACAACTTCTCCTTCGGGTCTGGCGAGGCCATCGCCCATTTGAAGGACGACCCCCGCGTCAACGTCGTGCAGGGCGACATCCTGCGCCTGCATCAGCTGCTGCATGCGACCGAGGGCCTGGACGGAATCGTCCACCTCGCGGCCTTCATGACGCTGTCCATGGACCGGGATCCCTGGTCCGGCATCGACGTCAACATCCGGGGTGTCCAGAACGTGCTGGAGGCCTGCCGGGCCAGCAAGGTCCGGAAGGTCGTCTTCGCCTCGTCCAATGCCGTCTACGGCTACGGGCCGGGCGTGAAGGGCGACCTCGTCGAGGAGACCCCCTTCCACTCCGTCGGCGCCCCGCCGGCCGCCATCCTGTACGGCGCCAGCAAGATCATCGGCGAGCAGCTCTGCCGCGACGCGCATCGCCGGAACGGCCAGGATTACGTCGTCCTGCGCTACTCGACGGTCTACGGCGAGCGGCAGCATTACCGGGCCGCGAACGCGCTCTACATCGTCGAGACGCATGACGCGGTGAAACGCGGCGAGCGCCCCGTCGTGATCGGAGACGGATCGGAGACGAAGCATTTCGTCTATGTCGGCGATCTCGCCCGCGCCAACCGGATGGCGCTCGAATCCGACGCGACGGACGTCGCGGTCAACACGTCCGGCCCCGAGCCCGTGACCACGCTCGAACTCGTCACGCTCGTGGCCGAGCTGTCGGGCCGACCCGACCTCGAGGCCGAGCACAGGGAGCCGGACCCCGGCAAGGTGCGGCTGACATCGGGCGGCGCGTTCATGATCGACCACAAGGCCGCCGAGGGGGCCATCGGATGGAAGCCGGAAGTCGGCATGCGCGAAGGCTTGAAGCGCCTCCTCGCCTGGCGCAACAGCCAGACTCCCGTCGCAACCTGAAGCCTCCGAGAAGGTTCTCATCATGTCGATCGCCATCACCCGCCGAAACATGCTCACCACCGGTCTCGCCGGAGGCGCGTCGCTCGCGATGCCGGCGCTGGTCCGGGCCGACGAGCGCTACCCCGTCCGCCCGATCGAACTCGTGGTCGGTTTCGCGGCAGGTGGAGGCACCGACACCACGGCCCGCACGGTCGCCCGCTACCTGGAGGCCGAACTCGGAGGACAGGTCATCGTGAACAACCGGCCGGGCGCGTCGGGAGAACTCGCCCTTTCCGGGATCGCGCGCGCCGCCCCGGACGGCTACACGCTCGGCGTCACGAATTATCCGGGCCTGCTCTCGCTGCCGGTCGAACGGAGCGTTGGATACACGCCCGACAGCTTCCAGTATCTGGCCAATCTCGTCTCCGACCCGTCCGCCTTCAGCGCGGCGAGCGACGGCCCGATCTCCTCGATCGCGGACCTCGTCGCCAAGGCCAAAGCGAAGCCCGCCACGATCACCTTCGGCTCGACGGGCGTCGGAACGGACGAGCATCTCGCGCTCTCGCTCCTGGAGCAGGCCGCCGGAATCAAGCTGAGCCACGTCCCCTACCGGGGAGCCGGCCCGCTCGGGACCGACCTTCTCGGCCGCCATATTGATCTCGCGGGCCTGAATGTCGGGGAGGCGGTGCCGCTCGGCGACAAGGTCAGGATCATCGTCCAGGGTGGCGCCAAGCGCTCGCGCTTCGCACCCGACGCACCGACCTTCCGCGAGGCCGGCTTCCCGTTCGAGATGCGATCCGAGCGCGGCATCGTCGCCCCGCGCGGCCTTCCGCCGGCGGTGGCGAAGCGGCTGACGGAGGCCCTTGCCACGCTCGCCATCAAGCCCGACTTCCTGCGCCAGATCGAGAGCCAATATACCGAGCTCTTCTACCTGCCCGGCGAGGCCTGGGAGGCGCATCTGAAGCAGGAGGACGAGGTCCTGCGCCGGCTCTGGAAAGAACGGCCCTGGTCCAACGCCTGACCGCCTGCGCCGCACGACAAGAACAAGCGCCAACAACCATGGGAGGATCGAACATCATGCGGCGACGCACATTGCTGAGCTTGGGCGGAGGGCTCGCGCTCGCCGCCGCGGCGAAGACGCGGGCCTGGGCGCAGGCCTTTCCGACGCGGAACGTCACGCTGGTGGTGCCCTATCCGGCCGGCGGCGCGACGGACGTCATCGCCCGGCTGATCGCCGACAAGCTCCGCCCCAAGTGGAACCAGTCGGTCGTGATCGAGAACCGGCCCGGCGCCGGCACCGTGCCGGCAGCGCAGGCCGTCGCCCGGGCCGAGCCCGACGGCTACACGCTCTTCGAGACGACCTCTGCCCACACGATCAGCGCGAGCCTATACAAGAAGCTCTCCTACGATCCCGTCCGGGATTTCACGGCGATCACGCTCACGGCCATCATCCCGCTGGTTCTCGTGACGGCGAAGAGCGTGCCGGCCTCGACGCTCGCCGAGTTCACCGCATGGGCCAAGACGCAGAAGGACGTCCTCGTCGTCGGCTCGACCGGGATCGGCACCGCGCAGCACCTGACATCCGAGCTGTTCAAGAACCGCACCGGCGTGCCGTCCCAGCACGTTCCCTACCGGGGCGACACGCCGATGATCACCGACCTCCTCGCCGGGCGGGCGCATTTCGCCTTCGCGACGCTCTCGGCCGTGCTGCAGCACATCCAGTCCGGCGACTTGCGGGGCATCGCGCTCGCGCATCCGCGGCGGGTGACGGCGGCGCCGAACATTCCGACCTTCGCGGAAGCCGGCATGGCGGATTTTGAGTTCGCGACGTGGTTCGGCACCTTCGCGCCGGCGAACCTGCCCGCCGCGCTGCGCACCGCGATCTACCGGGACATCTCGGCGATCGTGGCGGAACCGGCCATGACGCAGCGACTGGTCGAGATGGGCGCCGACGTCAGCAATCTCGCGCCGGCCGAATTCGACGCCTTCATCAAGGGGGAGACGGCGCGCTGGGCCGAGGCGGTCCGGATCTCCGGCGCCCGTATCGACTAGGGAAAGCGCGACCATGTCAGACAACGATGAGGCCCTTCTGGCCCGCTGCAGCGCGATCGCGGTCAGCAGCTGGTCCGACGCCCTCGACGAGCTCGGCATCGCGGGCGTGATGACGGGCATCGCGAAGCGCAGCGGCGCGGGCCAGATGTGCGGCTTCGCGCTGACGGCCCGGCAGGTGCCGGGTCCGTTCGGAGCCTTCGACAAGGCCGATTTCGCGGTCGGGCGCCTCGTTGCCGCGACCGGTCCCGGCAAGGTCCTGGTGGTGGATGTCGGCGGCGCGCCGATCTCGACCCTGGGCGGCCTCGCCTCGCTCGCCTGCACGCAGCGGAATGCGACCGGCGTCGTCATTGACGGTGCCTGTCGCGATGTCGACGAGATCCGGGAGACCGGCCTCTGGCTCGCGAGCCGCCACGTCGCCCCGACGACCGGCAAGCGCCGTCTCCAGCTTCAGCCGCTCGGCGGGACGATCATGGCCGGCGGCATCAAGGTCGAGGAGGGAGATCTCGTCGTCGGCGACGATACCGGCATCGTCGTCGTGCCGCGCAGCACCCTGCCGGCCGCGCTCGAGGCGGCCGAGCGGATCGTGGCGGTCGACGCCGAGGTCGAGCGCCGGGTCCGGGCCGGGTCCAGCTTCGCCGAAGCGGCGGCTGCGTCCGGATACCTGCCGGAGCAATGAGAGCTCGTCATGCCCGGTGAGGCGCGGCCCGCCCGGGTCCTGCAGCTCGGGCCGATCGGGCCGCAGGCCGATGGGCCGCTCGCCGACGCCTTCGCGGCCGTCCGCCTGTGGGAGCAGGATCCGGCCTGGCTCGACGCCCACGCAGCCGAGGTCGAGGTCGTCGCCACCACGGCCCGGCGCGGCTGCGACGGCGCGCTGATCGCGCGGCTGCCGTCGCTGCGGGCCATCTGCAGCTGGGGCGTCGGCTACGACACCATCGACGTGGCGGCCGCGACCGCGCGCGGCATCCAGGTCAGCTACACGCCCGACGTGCTCGACGATTGCGTGGCGGACCTCGCCTGGACCCTCCTCCTCGCGGTCGCCCGGCAGGTCGTGGTGGCCGATCGCTACGTCCGGGACGGACGCTGGACGGAGCTCGGCGGTTTCCCGCTTTCGACCCGCGTCTCCGGCAAGCGGCTCGGCATCCTGGGGCTCGGCCGCATCGGCCGGGCAATCGCGCTGCGTGGGACCGGCTTCGCGATGCAGGTCCGCTACCACGGCCGCCAAGCCCGCCCCGACGCCCCCTACGGCTTCGAGCCGTCGCTGGAGGAGCTCGCCCGCTGGAGCGATATCCTGGTCGTCTCCTGCCAGGGAGGACCGGAGACGCGCCACCTCGTCGACGCGCCCGTCCTCGAGGCGCTTGGTCCGGCCGGCATCCTGGTCAACATCGCGCGCGGCTCCGTGGTCGACCAGGACGCGCTGATCCGCTCGCTCGAGACGGGGCGTCTCGGCGGCGCCGGCCTCGACGTGCTGGAAGGCGAGCCCGGTGCGCCACTCGCCTTGCGGCAGAGCGACCGGGTAGTCCTGACGCCCCATGTCGGGAGCGCCACGGCCGACACCCGGGCCGCGATGGAAACGCTCGTCGTCGACAACGTCCGGGCCTTCCTGTCGACGGGGCGCGTCCTTACCCCGGTCGCGCCGTGAGCGCCGCCGACGGACCGCTGCTGGACGCTTTCGCGCAGGTCGTCGGGCCGGCGAATGTCGTGGATCCCGAAACGGCGGCACGCGACGGCCATTTCACCGACTGGCGGAAGCTGGTCCACGGACGGGGCCGCGCTCTCGTGCGCCCGGGCAGCACGGAGGAGGTCGCGGCGCTTGTCCGCATCTGCGCCGGCCTCGGCGTCCCGATCGTGCCTCAGGGCGGCAATACCGGGCAGGTCGCGGGCGGCGTTCCCGACCCGTCCGGCCGGGCGATCGTCCTGTCGCTCGCCAGGATGGCCCGCATCCGGGCGGTCGATCCCGCGAACGACACGATCACGGTCGAGGCCGGCTGCGTGCTCCAGGCCGTCCAGGACGCGGCGCGGGCCGCCGGCCGCCTCTTCCCGCTCTCGCTCGGTGCGGAGGGAAGCTGCACGATCGGCGGCAATCTCGCCACCAATGCCGGCGGCACGCAGGTCCTGCGATACGGCAATGCGCGGGAGCTGACGCTCGGGCTCGAGGTCGTGCTCGCCGACGGCGAGATCTGGTCGGGGCTGCGCGGACTGCGCAAGGACAATAGCGGCTACGACCTGCGCGACCTGTTCGTGGGCAGCGAAGGGACGCTCGGCATCATCACGGCCGCGACCTTGCGGCTGTTCCCGCTGCCGCGAAGCCGGGTCACCGCGCTGGCGAGCCTCGGATCGATCGAGGCCGCGGGCTCGCTCCTGGCGCGCTGCCGGACCGGCTTCGACGCCGCGCTCACCGCTTTCGAGCTGATCTCCGGGCCTTGCCTGCGCTTGGTCGCCTCGACCTTTCCCGACCTTCCGGCCGCCATGCTGGGCGCGACCGAAGCGCCCTGGTACGTGCTCGTCGAGCGAAGCGGGCCCGATGACGAGGAGAGCGCTCACGGCCAGGTCGAGGCGGTCCTGGAGGCGGCCTTTGTCGCCAGCGAGGTGAGCGATGCGACCCTGGCGCGCTCGCTGGCGCAGTCCCGCGGTCTCTGGCGCCTGCGCGAAAGCATCACGCTCGCGCTCGCCGCCGACGGAAAGTGCCTGAAACACGACATCTCGCTGCCGGTATCCGCCATGACGGCGTTCGTGGAGCCGATGCAGGAGGAACTCTCCGGCCGGTTCCCGGGAGTGCGACCTTTCATCTTCGGCCATCTCGGCGACGGCAACCTGCATTACAACATCGCGCACCCGCTCGATGACCCCGAGCGGCTGCAGACTGTCGCGCCCGACCTCTCGCGCCTCGTCCACGATGCGGTTGATGCCCTCGGGGGCTCGATCAGCGCAGAGCAAGGGATCGGGCGCGTCCGCGCGCACGAGCTCGGCCGCTACAAGACAGCCGTCGAGTTGCGCCTCATGCGCAGCCTGAAAGCCGCGCTCGATCCGGACAGCATCCTGAACCCAGGGGTGCTCTTGCCGCCGTGATCAAAGGTCGGTCGGGCCGAACGAGATTGCCGCCGCCGTCGTGGTCGCGGCCCGGGGAGGCTTGGCTGGGGCGCCAGGATTCGAACCTGGGAATGTCGGTACCAAAAACCGATGCCTTACCACTTGGCGACGCCCCAATGTGGGCGTCCTCATAGGTCGACCGCCCGGCCCCGGCAATGGGGTGAGCCGCACGAACCCCGGTCCCATAGCCCCGCCGCTTGCGGTCGCTGGCCCGGACCGGTATAGCCCCGCTCGAGGCGGAGTGTAGCGCAGTCTGGTAGCGCACCACGTTCGGGACGTGGGGGTCGCAGGT